>CAUHBW010000122.1 GCA_959604115.1 uncultured Bilophila sp.
CCCTTCCCCCCTCCAATTTTTTATTGTTCCTATTCCTTCCAACCGCCGCCGAGAACCTTGTACAGGATGATCAGGTTCTGCTCGCGGGCGACGCGGGTGGTGACGAGGTTGAGCTGGGAGTTGTACATGGAACGCTGGGAATCGAGCACGGTCAGATAGCTGTCGACGCCCTGATTGTAGCGTTCGGTGGACAGGCGGTAGGTCTCGGACGTGGCGAATACGAGAGACTTCTGCGCTTCGAGCTGACCGGCCAGCGAAATCCGGCCGATCAGCGCGTCCGACACTTCCCGGAAGGCGGACTGGATGGCCTTTTCATAGTTCGCCACCGCGATCTTCTTGTCAGTCTCGGACACCCGCAGATTGGCGAGATTGCGCCCGCCCTCGAAGATCGGCAGGCTGACCTGCGGCATGAACGTCCACGTGCCCGTACCGCCGCCAAAGAGCCCGGAAAGCTCGTTCGACGCCGTGCCGATGCCCGCGGTCAGCGTGATGCGGGGGAAGAAGTTCGCCCGCGCCGCGCCGATGTTCGCGTTCGACGCCTTGAGGGCGTGCTCGGCCTGAAGGATGTCCGGACGCTTGAGCAGCACGGCGGAGGGCAGTCCCACCGGCAGTTCGGGCCACGCCGGCAGATCGGAAAGCGCCTGCGCCGGAAGCATGTCCGGGGTCACCTTCGTGCCCACAAGCAGGCCGAGCGCCGTGATGTCCTGCGCCACCTGACCGGTGTAGCGGGCGATGTCCACGCGAGCCGTATCCACGCTGGTCTGCGCCTGACGCAGATCCAGCTCGGACGAAACGCCCACCGCGTGACGCCGTTCGATCATCTCGTACGACGCCTTCTGGCTCTTGAGCGTCTCTGTGGCGATGGACAGACGCTCCCGGTCCGCAACCAGCGCAAGATACGCCTGCGCCACTTCGGAAACGAGACTCAGGCGCGCGCTCCGGTACGCCTCCTCGGTGCCGAGGTAGGTTTCCAGCGCCTGATCCTTGAGGCTGCGGATGCGCCCGAAGAAGTCCAGTTCATAACTGCTCATCCCCACGCTGAGGGCGTTCTGGCGCGACACCATCTGGCTCCCCGTGGAGGAGAGATCCTCGGACACGCCCTTGTTCGAGGACTCGCCCGTCGCGTCGATGCCGGGCATCAGGTCCGCGCGCTGTATCTGGTACAGCCCGCGCGCCCGCTCGATGTTCAGGGCGGACACGCGCAGGTCGCGGTTGTTCTCCAGCGCGAGCTGGATGATCTTCTGGAGATGCGGGTCAGTGAAGAACACCTTCCAGCCGATGTCGGCGGCATCCTTGTCCGAGGGGTCGGCGAGCGTCGTTCCCCTGGGCATCAGGTCGTCAGGCCACGCCTCCGCCACCGGAGCCTCCGGGCGGAAGTAGTTCGGAGCCATCGTGCAGCCGGGCAACAACACCGCCAGCGCGAGCGCCATATACTTTCCTGCTGACATCATCTGTTGGTATCTCCCGGTATGGTTTCAACAATGTTGGCGGTGCGGCGACGCTTCCGCCGCTTCTTCCAACGGAACGAGAACACGGTGGTGACCACGACGAAGAACACCGGGATGTAGAAAATCCCGAGCGCCGTCGCCGCGAAGGTGCCGCCCATGACGCCCGTGCCGATGGCGTTCTGCCCGCCCGCGCCCGCGCCCGTACTGATGGCGAGGGGCAGGATGCCGAGCAGGAAGGCCAGCGAGGTCATCAGGATGGGCCGCAGACGCATGCGGGCGGCCTCGACCGTCGATTCGATCAGATCCCCGCCCTTGTCGTGCAGCTCCTTGGCGAACTCCACGATCAGAATGGCGTTCTTCGCCGAAAGGCCGATGGTCGCGAGCAGGCCCACCTGAAAGTACACGTCGTTGGACAACATCCGCATGTTCGCCGCGCCGAGCGCGCCGAGCACGCCGAGCGGCACCACGAGGATGACCGCGAACGGCACGGACCAGCTTTCATACAGGGCGGCGAGGCAGAGGAACACCACCAGAATGGACAGCGCGAACAGCGCCGGAGCCTGCGAACCGGACAGGCGTTCCTGATAGGACAGGCCGGTCCATTCGTAGCCGATGCCCTGCGGCAGCTTCGAGGCGAGCTCCTCCATTTCCAGCATGGCCGTACCGGAGCTTACGCCCGGAGCGGACTGCCCGAGGATTTCCACGGACGGCACGCCGTTGTAGCGTTCCAGACGCGCGGGCGCGTATTCCCAGTGCGCCGAAGCGAAGGAGGAGAAGGGAACCATCTCGCCCTTGCCGTTGCGGAAGAACCATTTTTCCATGTCTTCCGGCACCATGCGGAACGGCGCGTCGCCCTGCACATAGACCTTCTTGACGCGGCCCTTGTCGAGGAAGTCGTCCGCGTAGGAGCTGCCCCAGACGGTGGACAGCGCCGAGTTGATGTCGGCGAGGCTCAGGCTGAGCGCGCCCGCCTTTTCGCGGTCGATGTCGATGCGCAGCTGCGGCTGGTCTTCCTGACCGTTGGGGCGCACGGCCACGAGGTTTTTGTTCTGGGCGGCCATGCCGAGAAGCTGGTTTCGGGCCTGAATGAGCGCCTCATGCCCGAGGCCGGACTTGTCCTGCAACTGGAAGTCGAAGCCGGTGGCGTTGCCGAGTTCCATGATGGCGGGCGGCGCGAAGGCGAACACCTGCGCATTGCGGATTTTCGAGAACGCGGCCATGGCGCGTCTGGACACCGCGTCCACCTTGAGGGACGGGTCCTGACGTTCGCTCCAGTCCTTGAGGCGCACGAAGGCCATGGCCATGTTCTGGCCGTTGCCCGCGAAGCTGAACCCGAGCACGCCCATCATGCTTTCCACGGCGTCCTTCTCGTTTTCGAGCAGATACTTTTCGACCTGCTCCAGAACCTTGGTGGTTTCTTCCTGCGTGGCGCCGGTGGGAAGCTGGATCTGGGCGAACATCATGCCCTGATCCTCGTCGGGCAGGAAGCCCGAAGGCAGGGTCTTGAACATGAAGACCAGCCCGCCGACGAGCACGAGGTAGATGATCATGAAACGGCCCGCACGGCGGATGACGTAGGCCACGCCGCTCTGATAGCGCATCGTCGCCTTGTCGAACCAGCGGTTGAACCAGCCGAAGAACCCGTGCTGCGAGTGCACGTGATCCCCGCCCATAGGCTTGAGGATCGTGGCGCACAGGGCCGGGGTCAGCACGATGGCGACCACCACCGACAGCACCATGGCCGACACGATGGTCACGGAGAACTGCCGGTAGATGACGCCCACGGACCCGCCGAAGAAGGCCATGGGCACGAACACGGCGGAGAGCACCATGGCGATGCCGACCAGCGCGCCGGTGATCTGGTCCATGGATTTGCGGGCGGCTTCCTTGGGCGGAAGTTTCTCCTCGCTCATCACGCGCTCCACGTTTTCGACGACGACGATGGCGTCGTCCACAAGGAGCCCGATGGCGAGCACCACCGCGAACATGGTCAGCGTATTGATGGAATAGCCGAACGCCGCCAGCACGCCGAACGTGCCGAGGAGCACGACGGGCACGGCGATGGTCGGGATGAGGGTGGCGCGGAAGTTCTGGAGGAACAGGTACATGACCAGAAACACCAGAATCACGGCTTCGCCGAGGGTCTTCACCACTTCGTGGATGGAGATTTCCACCACGGGCGTGGTGTCGAACGGGTACACGGTCTTCAGCCCCTGCGGGAAGAAGGCCTCGGCCCCTTTCAGGTAATCGTCGATGCTGGACGCGGTTTCCAGCGCGTTGGCGCCGGTGGCGAGCTTCACCGCGATGCCGGTGGAGGACTTGCCGTTGAAGCGGCTGAGCGTGGAGTAGCTTTCGCTGCCCAGCTCCACGCGGGCCACGTCCTTCACCCGGATGAGCGAGCCGTCCGGGTTGGTGCGCAGGATGACGTTGCCGAACTGTTCCGGCGTCTGCAAACGTTCCTGCACCGAGATGGCGAGGTTCATCTGCTGCCCCGGAACGGAGGGCGTACCGCCGAGCTGGCCGGCGGAAATCTGCGCGTTCTGGGCGCTGATCGCGTTGAGCACGTCGCTCGGCATCAGGCTGTAGCTCTGGAGCTTGTGCGGATCGAGCCAGATGCGCATGCTGTACTGGCTGCCGAAGACCGACACTTCGCCGACGCCGGGAAGACGGCTGATCGGGTCCTTGAGGTTGGTCACCACGTAGTCCGCGATGTCGGCGTTGTCCATGCTGTTGTCTTCGGACACGAAGGCATACACCTTGAGGAAGTTCGCGGCGCGCTTGCGGACGGAGATGCCCTGACGCTGGACTTCCTGCGGGAGCAGGGGCGTGGCGAGCTGGAGCTTGTTCTGGACCTGCACCTGCGCGATGTCCGGGTCGGCGTCCGCGCTGAAGGTCAGCGTGATCTGCGCCTGCCCCGAGGAGTCGCTCGTCGAGGACATGTACAGCAGATGGTCGAGGCCGTTCATGTTCTGTTCGATGACCTGCGTGACCGTGTCCTGCACGGTCTGGGCGGAGGCGCCGGGATACTGCGCTTCGATGCTGACGGTCGGCGGGGCGATGGACGGGTACTGCGAGATGGGCAGGTTCAGGATGGAAATCCCGCCCGCCAGCATGATGATGATGGAGATCACCCACGCAAAGACGGGGCGATCGATGAAGAAACGTGCCATGAAAAACCTCTACCGCTTTTCGGAAGCAGGCGCGGCCTGCTGGTCGGAGGTGGGTTCGGCGATGCGAACGGTCGCGCCGGGACGGATTTTCTGGAGTCCCTCGACGATGACCTTGTCCCCGGACTTGAGGCCGTCAAGCACCACCCAGTTCGAACCCTGCGTGCGGCCCACCTTGAGCGGGCGGACTTCCACCTTGTTCTCGGCGTTCACCACATAGGTGGTGGGGTTGCCCTTGGCGTCGCGGACGAGCGCGCGCTGCGGCAGCAGAATGGCCTGATCGTCCACGCCCTCGTTGAGGATCGCGCGCACGTACATGCCGGGCATGAGTTCCTGCTGGGGGTTCGGGAAGATGGCGCGCAGGGTGACCATGCCGGTGCTCTCGTCCACGCTCACGTCGGTGAACTGGAGGGTGCCCGCCTGTTCGTATTCGCTGCCGTCGTCGAGCAGCAGCCGGACGGCGGCGTGGCTCTGATCGGCGCGCTGGAGGGAGCCGCTTGTGAGGGCGCGCTTGAGGCGCAGCACCTCGGCGCTGGACTGGGTCACGTCCACATAGACGGGATCAAGCTGCTGCACCGTGGTGAGCGGACTGGTCTGGTTTTCGGTCACCAGCGCGCCCGGCGTCACCAGCGAACGGCTGATGCGCCCGGAGATGGGGGACGTCACCTTGGTGTAGTTCAGACGGATTCGGGCGTTCTCCACGGCGGCCTTGTTGACGCCCACGTCGGCGAGCGCCTGCTTGTAGGCGGCCTCGGCGTCGTCGTATTCCTGCTTGCTGACCGCGCTGATGTGCACAAGATCCTTGAAGCGCTGCATCTTCAGGCGCGCGGGCGCGACGTTGGCTTCGGCCCGGACCAGATTGGCCTTGGCGCTGTCGAGGTCGGCCTGATAGGTGGCGGGATCGATCTGGTACAACGTGTCCCCCGCCTTTACGTCCGCGCCTTCCTGAAACAGACGCTTCTGGATGATGCCGCTGACCTGCGGGCGAACTTCGGCGATCTGGAAGGCGGACGTGCGGCCCGCCAGCTCCGTCGTGTACAGCACTTTCTGCGGGGTGACGATCTCGACGGCCACTTCCACGGCCGGAGCCCCGGAAGCCTGCGCGGCGGTCTTTTCGTCCTTGCAGCCCATGAGGGGCAGGCACAGCAGACCGGTCAAAAGGATCATGCCAAAGCGCAGCGGCAAACGTTCGTGTTTCACCAACATAAAACCTCACTCTCAGGTTGTCGACGCGATCCGATTATCCGCGCCCATAGAAAATACAAGCGACTTGCATCTTCCGCAGGTTGCTTGCATCGTTTGACAAAAACGAATTGGATAGAGTATGCTCTATCCGTTCATGTGCTATACTTCTCGAAAGGATGACTGTCAAGATGGAACATCACACCGCCCGCAAGTACTCTTCGCCCACCCGGGAACGGCAGGCCGGCCAGACCCGGACCAACATCCTCGACGCGACGCAACGCCTGCTCATGGAGCGCGGCTACGCCAAGACGACCATCGAGGCCATCGCGCAGGAGGCGGGAGTGGCCAAGCAGACGGTGTACGCCGTGTTCCAGTCCAAGCGCGGCATCGTGGCGGAGCTGCTGGACCGCGCCATGCTCACCGAACGGCTCTTTGAACTGTGCGACCGTTCCCTTGAAACGGCGGACGTCCACGAGGCCCTGCGGCTCACGGCGCAGCTTGTGCTCCAGGTCCACGACTCCCGAAGTCCGGTTTTCGATCTCCTGCGCGGGGCGGGCGTGCTCGACCCGGAACTCGCGCGCATCGAAAACGAAAGCCGCTGCTGCCATCGGAACGAGCAGGAAATGCACGTGCGTTTTCTCCTTCACGGACGGCGGCTCAAGGACAACATTTCGATGGAGATGGCGCTCGACGTGTTCTGGTGCCTCACCAGCCGGGACGTGTACAGAATGCTCGTGCAGGAGCGCGGGTGGTCCGGCGAAACCTACTGCAAGTGGCTCTACGAAATGCTCGTCTGCTCGCTCCTCTCCCACAGCGAGGTCAACGGGGAATAGGCGCGGGAGGAAAAGAGGAAGATATCCCGGGATTGTTTCGCGGCAATGTGAAGAATGCAGCAAAATGTAACGGAATGTATCCGGTTCGCAGAATGGGATTGTTTTCGGGGGAGACGAACGCCGTTCGGCGGAACGGGACGGCGGGAATGCGCGCCGTGGGCGGCATGGAAAGACGGCTCGCAGCAACAACCGCAAGCGTCGGAGGCACGGCCCCGGCCTGCGGCGGGCGACGACGGACACTTTTTTCAACCGTCCGGGAAGAGACATCGGACGATTTCTGCGGCATCCGGGAGCGGCTTGCGGAAGGCATCCGCAAGCGTCCGGCGGGACAACGCGGGACGGGCGGGGCTCAGTCTTCCTTTTTTCTGACGGACACCCGGCTGACGACCCGCGCGTAATACGGGCTCTTGTCGCCGAGGATGGGCGCGTTGGGGCGTCTGGCCTTGATGCGGGCGAGAACCACGTCGAGCTTCTTCATCTGCCTGACCTTCTCCTGTTCGTCCTCGCAGGATTCCAACGCCTCCACAATCGACTGCGCCTCCTTCCGGTCAAGCACCTCTTCGGGCACGTAGCCCGCGTTTTTCAACAGCTTGTAGGCCATACGCAGGTCTTCGGGAATATGCGAATCGTCTTCCAGTTCCAGCGGCTTGCCCGCGCCCGGCAGGCGGTCGAACTCGCCCCGTTCGCAGGCTTCGCGGATGCGCTGTTCCGCAATGAGGCTGATGGCGTCCATGTGGCTCCTCGGCAACGTCGTTTCCGGCGACGATACCCGCCCTTCCCCGCAGGCGCAAGAACGGACGGTCCCCGTCGACATTTTGTACTCTTTTTCCCATGCTTCCGCCTTTTTGCCCCGCCAAAATCCCTCTTCCGGTTCCCGCGAAAATATTGTACACTGCCTAATTGGAGAAGAAGGCTTTCGCCGGAAGCCCCGCTCCATCCCGCCGCACAACAGCGCTTCCGTCCCTATACGGAGATCACCTTATCTCAGGAGGTTCCGCACAATGAGCTTACTGTATCAAAAACACGCTTCCCGCCCCCTGACGCTGGACAACCGCGCCGAACCCGAACTCTACCGCGACGTCTTCCCATACAGCAACATCAGCCGCATCGAATTCGACGATACGTTTCTCATTCCCCGTCCGGCTGATCCGATGTTCATCACGGACACCACCTTCCGCGACGGCCAGCAGGCCCGCCCGCCGTATACGGTCAAGCAGATCGCCCGCATCTACGATCTGCTGCACAAGCTCGGCGGCAAGACCGGACTCATTCAGGCTTCCGAATTTTTCATGTATTCCGCCAAGGACCGCAAGGCCATTGAGGTCTGCCGCTCCCGAGGCTATCGCTTCCCCCGGATCACCGGCTGGATCCGCGCCAACATGGACGATCTCAAGATCGCCCACGACATGGAATTCGACGAAGTGGGCATGCTCACCAGCATGTCCGACTACCATATCTTCCTGAAGCTCGGCAAAACCCGCGAGCAGGCCATGAACGACTATCTCAAGGTCGTCACCAAGGCCCTCGAATGGGGCATCGTGCCGCGCTGCCACTTCGAGGACGTGACCCGCGCCGACATCTACGGCTTCTGCCTGCCCTTCGCGCGCAAGCTCATGGAGCTTTCCCGCGAAGCCTCCATGCCGATCAAGATTCGTCTCTGCGACACGATGGGCTACGGCGTGCCCTACCCCGGCGCGGCGCTCCCGCGTTCGGTGCAGCGCATCGTCCGGGCGTTCACCGACGAGGCGGGCGTCCCCGGCGCATGGCTGGAATGGCACGGGCACAACGACTTCCACAAGGTGCTGGTCAACGGCGTGACCGCGTGGCTCTACGGCTGCGGCGGCGTCAACGGAACGCTCCTCGGCTTCGGCGAGCGTACCGGCAACGCGCCTCTGGAAGCGCTGGTCATCGACTACATCTCCCTCACCGGCAACGACGAGGCCGCCGATCCCACGGTGATCACGGAAATCGCCCAGTATTTCGAGAAGGAACTCGACTACCGCATCCCGGACAATTATCCCTTTGCGGGCAAGGACTTCAACGCCACCAGCGCGGGCATCCACGTGGACGGTCTGGCGAAGAACGAAGAGATTTACAACATTTTCGACACGACCAAGATCCTCAACCGTTCCGTGCCGATCATCATCAACGACAAGGCCGGACGCGCGGGCGTGGCCTACTGGATCAACCAGCAGTTCAACCTTCCGGCGGAACGTCAGGTTTCCAAGAAGCATCCCGCCGTGGGCCAGATCCACGCCAAGATCATGGCCGCCTACGAGGAAGGCCGCAACACCTCCTTCTCCAACAAAGAAATCAAGAACCTCGTGCGCCGCTTCATGCCCGAACTGTTCGACAGCGAGTTCGACCAGATGAAGCGCATCGCCGGGGAACTGGCCGCCAACCTCGTGGAGCGGCTGGCGCGCGACTGCCAGAAGGCCGAAAGCGCCGAGGCGCTTACCGCGCTGCTTGAAACCTTCGTGCACGAGTATTCGTTCATCCAGTACGTCTACGTCACCGATGTGCAGGGCCATTCCACGGCCATCGCCATCAGCGATCCCGGCGACAAGAAGGGCTACAAGGCGTTCCCGCTCGGGTTCGACTATTCGAACCGCGAATGGTTCCTCCAGCCCATGCGCACGGGCAAGCTGCACATCATGAACGTGCATCAGTCTCAGGTCACCGGCCAGCTCATCATCACCGTTTCCACGGTGATCACCGACGCCAACGACGAGATCACCGGCGTTCTCGGGGCCGACATCCAGCTTGAGGAGATCATCCGCCGCGCCGAGTCCCTCGAAGCGGAAGCCCACCCCGTCAGCGAAGAAGAATAGAGACATGAAAATTGGGGAGGGGGAAGGGAACCTTTCTGGAGAAAGGTTCCCTTCCCCCTC
>CAUHBW010000123.1 GCA_959604115.1 uncultured Bilophila sp.
CTATTTCTTCTTTTTCTTGCTCTTGCCGCCGCCGAGGAGGTTCTCGACGCCCTTGATGATCTTGTCGCCGATGGATTCTTCGGAGCTGGATTCGAACTCGCGGAGGAGTTCCTCCTGACGCGCGGAGAGGTTGGTGGGCGTCTTGACCACGACCTCGACGAGCAGGTCGCCGTTGCGCTTCTGGTTGAGGAAGGGAAGCCCCTTGCCCGGCAGACGCAACACCGTGCCGCTCTGCGTGCCTCTGGCGATCTTGAGTTCCAGATCGCCGTCGAGGCCGGGCACCTTCATGGTGTGGCCGAGCGCGGCCTGCACGAAGGAAATCTCCCGGGTCAGCACCAGATCCTGCCCCTGACGGCGGAAGGTCTTGTCCTCGTCCACCGAAATGAACACGTACAGGTCGCCGTTGGGGCCGCCGTTGGTTCCGGCTTCGCCCTCGTTGCGCAGACGCAGACGGGTTCCTGTGTCCACACCGGCGGGGATGCGCACCGAAAGATCGCGGGTCTCCTGCACCTGCCCCTTGCCCCGGCACTTGGGACAGGGCTTGGGAATGGTGAACCCTTCGCCGTGACAGGTCGGACAGGGCACGACGAACTGGAAAAAGCCCTGAGAATTGCGAACCTGCCCGGAACCGCCGCACTGGCGGCAGGTTTCGCGGGACGAGCCCGGAGCGGCCCCGGAGCCGTCGCATTCGTCGCAGGTGGCCATCCGGGGAATGTTCAGGGTGATTTCCGCCCCCCGCGCGGCCTGCGCGAAGGTGATGTTCAGGTTGTAGCGCAGATCCGCGCCCGCCGTGGGACGCGGCCCGCTGCGGCGCGAGCCGCCCATGCTGAAACCGAACATGTCGCCGAAGATATCACCGAAATGGGCGAAAATATCTTCGGTGGACCCAAAGCCGCCGAAGTCTCCGCCGTTTCCGACGCCGGCGTGGCCGAACTGGTCGTACCGCGCCCGGCGTTCCGGGTCACGCAGGACTTCGTAGGCTTCGGCGGCCTCCTTGAAGCGCTGTTCGGCTTCGGGATTGTCGGGATTGTGGTCGGGATGGTTCTGGAGCGCCATTTTACGGTAAGCCCGCTTGATTTCGTCTTCCGACGCATCGCGGGCTACACCGAGAACTTCGTAATAATCGCGTTGGGCCATAGCGGTAGGGATTTCCGGACGAAAAGACTAGTCGTCCATGTCGGGTTGAGTTTCGCCGGTAGGCATATGGTAGTGGCTCATGTCTTCGGGGAAGACCTTTCCGGCGGCGATTTCACGCAGCGCGGTCACGGCTTCCTTGTTGCGCGACTCGACCAGAGGCTCGTAGCCCTCCCGGTACTGGCGCACGCGCTTGATCGCCATCTGCACGAGGAGAAAACGATTTTCGACGCGTTCCTGACAGTCTTCAACGGTGATGCGTGCCATGTTTGCGGCCTCCAAAAAAGACGGGCTTCTTCCAATCTCGTAACTCTAAGCCCGAAAGCGTATTTGTCCAGAGGGGAAAAAACCCGGCATGTGTCAGTGTGAAAGAGGCAATCAGTAACCCGTTTCCGGTCCGGTGTCAACAGGCGACCATACTTACGGCCAGCCCTCCGAGGGACGTCTCCTTGAATTTGCAGCTCATTTCCCGTCCCGTCTCCGCCATTGCGGCGATGGCGGCGTCGAGGGACACGCGCTGCGAATAGGGGTCCGTGCCGGAGGTGATCACGGCGGCGTTGTAGGCCTTGATCGCGCCCATCGCGTTGCGCTCGATGCAGGGGATCTGCACGTAGCCCTGCACAGGGTCGCAGGTGATGCCGAGGTGATGCTCCAGCGCCACTTCCGCGGCGTTCTCGGTCACGCGGGAGCGATAGCCGCGCGCGTCGGCCACGAAAGCCGCCGCCATTGCGGAAGCCACGCCGATCTCGCCCTGACAGCCGACCTCGGCCCCGGCGATGCTCGCATTGTGCTTGGCGACGAAGCCCACCGCCGCCGCCGCGAGAAAGGCTTCGCGGATGGCGCGGTCCCCGATGAACAGTTCGTGGCGCATGGCGTACACCAGCGCGGGCATGACGCCTGCGGAGCCGCAGGTGGGCGCGGTGACGATGACGCCGCCCGAGGCGTTTTCCTCCGCCGTGGCGAAGGCGTAGGCGTTGATCCGGGTCAGGAACTGGTCGGGCGAGGAGTGCATGCGCGACGCCTGCTGCCAGAGCATGCGGGCCTTGCGCTGGACCTTGAGGGGGCCGGGGAGCTGGCCTTCCGCGTCCAGCCCGCGCCGGACGCCGCTTTCCATGTGGTCTATGATCTCGTTGAGGGAATGGATGATCGCGGGCCGCGACGCGCCGGTGATCGCCATTTCGTTGTCGAGAATGATCTCGTAAATGTTGAGGCCCTTCTCCTTCACAATGGCCCGCAATTCGGTCATATTCGAATAGCGGTGAACAGGTTCCCCGAGCACGGGGGCTGTCCATCCCTTCCACTGGATGAAACCGCCGCCCACGGAGTAATATTCCTGCGAATGCAGCACGTTGCCATCCCCGTCCAGCAGTTCGGCGACCAGCGTGTTGCTGTAGGGATACTCGTGGATGATCGCGTCGTGGCTCACGTCGGCGACGCGGATCGACACTTCGCCGTCACCGAGCGAACGTTTGTGCGGCGTATGGGGATTGTCCATGAGGTTCCGGAGCAGGCTGGGGGGGCAGCATTCCGGAGCCGTGCCCAGCAGCCCGGCCACGACGGCGGCGTCGGTGCCGTGGCCCGTGCCCGTGGCGCTGAGGGAGCCGTAGAGGCGCACGCGGAAACGCACGGCCCGCACAAGCAGATCGCGCGGCAGTCCGGCGCATTCCTCCGCGAAATGGTGTCCCGCCTTCATGGGACCGATGGTATGGGAACTGGAGGGGCCGGGGCCCACCTTGAACAGATCAAACAGGGTCGTATTGATGCAGGAAGGCGTCATGAAGCGTTCCTCCGTGCGGGCCTCCGGCCCGGTTGCAAGCCGTCGCCGCCCATCCCGGGCGGCGAAAACGCGCGGCCCTGTCGGCCGCGGAATTTCTTTGATCAAAAAAACATTGAAACACCGGCACGTTGCCCTTGAATGCGAAAAAAAGTTCTTGAAGAATCCTGACTTCCTTGTATGGTGTCCCGGCTCATTGGTTACTCAATCAAAACATGCGCCCGGTGCGAGCGCTCCCTCGCGCATTCCATAACCGCTTTGCGGGGTAGTGAGAAGACTATGGATTACAGTATCGGAGAATTTTTCAGTTCGGTCATCAAGCTTTTCGCCCTGCTGACGCCTCCCGCGGCGCTGAGCGCCTTTTTGAGCGGGACGCAGACCTACGGCGGACGCCGCAAGCGCCGCACGGCCCTGCGGACGGGCGCGGCGGTCTTCATCGTGGGCACGGTGCTGTACTTTTTCGGCGAATCGCTGTTCAGCGTGTTCGGCTTCACGCTGGACGCCTTCCGCATCGGGGCCGGGGCGCTGCTGTTCCTGACGTCCGTGGCGCTCATGGGCGAACAGCGCGAGTCGCACACGCCCGACAGCCCGGACGAGGACATCAGCGTGGTGCCGCTGGCCATTCCGATCTGCATGGGACCGGCGAGCATCGGTACCCTGATGGTTCTCGGCGCGTCCGCCCACAGCCTGACGGAACGCGTCATCGGTTCGGCGGCCCTGCTTGTGGCCTCCGCGCTGATCACGCTCATGCTGCTCATGGCGAACCACGTACAGCGCATCCTCGGCAAGACCGGCCTCGCGGTGCTCTCCAAGCTCACGGGCCTGCTCCTCGCCGCCATCGCCGCGCAGGTGGTGTTCACCGGCGTCAAGAATTTCCTGATGGTAGGGTAAGATCGGGGAGAAGATTGGGGAGGGGGAAAGGGAAAACTTTCCGGAAAAGAGAGAAGCCCTCTTCCTCCGACACCCGCCGGTACGGCTCGCCCGCCTTCCTCGGCTTCTGCCCGCCTTTCCCTATGAAAAGAAACGCCCGGAGAAAATCCGGGCGTTTTTTGTCGTCAGAAAAGGAGAGGGGGCGGTTTGCCCGCTGATCCGGCATGCCGGCCCGGCGCACGGCGGCGGTGAATCCGCATCAGCCGGGACTTTCATCTCCCGCGCATCGGCGCGGGGAAAGGCGGCGCGAAGGAAGGCTCAGGAAAAGGGCGCGGTTCCGCTACGCCTCTTCGGCTTCCGGCTCGGCCTCCGGGAGCTCTTTCTTCTTCTGCGGCTTCTCGGTGAGCTTGCGGTAGACGAAGACGTCCACGCTGCGGCCTTCGGTGGCGGAAAGGGGAAACTCGGCGCGGGCAAGGGCGCGGTGGCCTCCGGCGTTGCCGAGCGCGCCGAGGCGGGAGGCCGCGAAGGCTCCGAGATCAAGATGCCCGTCCCCACGGAAGATGACCACGACCGTATCGTTGTAGACGCCGCAGATGGCGACCCATTTCAGGCCGTGCACGCGAGTGAAGAAATCCGCCACCACCACGAGGATGTCCGGATTTTCCACCGTGCCCAGATAGCAGTAGGCCCCGGAACGGTACTGGTGCATGGACGAAAAGGCCCGTCCGAAATACTTGAGCCACTCGGGCAGGTATTCGCTGCGGAGAATGCGCGTGAGCAGGGCGGTATCCCCGTGCGCGGCAAGGTACTGATAGGCGCGAAGGTCGGCTTCCGTGCCCGTGCGGGTAAAGGTGGCGGTATCCGTGCGGATGCCGTATTGCAGGGCTGTCGCCAGCCGGATGCCGGGCCGGATATGGTAGGCCCGCAGGTATTCGGCCAGCAGCGTGCTCACCGCGCCGTACTGGGGACGGATATCGACGTAGGCCGCCTCGACGGGATGTTCCGCCACGACTGGATGGTGGTCGATGACGATGGAAAACGGGATGCCCTCGAACGCGGGATTGTGGTGGGGCTGCGAATCGACCATCGCGAACCGCGTATACGCGGCTTTCAGCCGGTCGGTCAGCGGAACCATCGGGATGCGCAGGTAGCGGATCATCGCCAGATTGTCGGGCCGCGAAATTTCATTGATGCGGGCGATGGTGACTTTCCCCGTGCGATGGGACATGATCCGCTTGAGCGCCATTGCGGAGGCCATGGCATCCGGGTCGGCGTTGATGACGATCAGCCAGTCGTCATTGCGCGAAAACAGTTCCAGCAATTGCGTAAGACGCGCACTGAGCTTGCGAGTGGACGGCATGACGGCTTCCCCCCTGTGGACTTACGCTATCCCCTTCCGAAAACTTTTTCCAGTAGTATGGTCGCCCAAAAGGATTGAACCCGTGAAAGAAACCCGACATTCCGGCGCGTTCCGCGCGCTTCGCCCGCTTGTCCTCGCCTCGTCCTCTCCCCGCAGACGCGAGCTGCTCGGCAGCCTCGGCCTTGATTTCTCCATCCGCGTGGTGGAAGGCTCCGAACCGGCTCCGACGCCGGACGACGATCCCGCCGCCTACGTCATGCGCGCCGCCCAAGCCAAGGCGGAAGCCGTGGCCCGGGTCACGGAAACGCCCGGCGCGGTGGTGCTCGGCTCGGACACCATCGTGGTGCTGCACGAGGCGTCCGGCCCGGTGATCCTCGGCAAGCCCGCCAGCCGGGACGAAGCGTTGGCCATGCTCCTGCATCTGTCCGGGCGCACGCACACGGTATACACGGGCTGCTGCCTCGTCTGGCTGGACGAAGACGCGCACCGCACGGAACTGTTCCACGACGCGGCGGACGTCACCTTCGCGGAATGGCCGGAAGACGTGCTCCGCGCCTACGCTGCCACCGGCGAATGCGACGACAAGGCGGGCTCCTACGCCATACAGGGCCTCGGCTCCTTCCTCGTCTCGGAAATCAGAGGCCAGTGGGCCACCATCGTCGGCCTCCCCGTCCTCGCCGTGGCGAAACGGCTTCTGGAAGGGGGAGGGATTGCAATATAAAGTAAAACCTAATAAATATACTGACAATCTTCTCTTTTTCCGTCTTGTGCAATAATCTCACGCGTACCAACTTGCAAAATATTGCTAAAGTTATCGGGATTGAGTCCGGCCTGCTTTAATACTGAATTTATTTGTTGAATCTTTTCCTCTGTAAGAGTTACTTCCGTTTTGTCATGAACAACATGTCCTGAAATACCATTTACGTCCATTTGACCAACATATACATTTTGGTTGCCATCGCTGTCAGGAAAATAACGGAATTGTATGCTGACAAGCTCAGTACCATCTGCATTGACAAATTTCGCCATAGCCTTTTTGGGAGGATTTCCGGCACTCATACCACTTGTTATACAAGTAATGCCATTGGGAAGTGTTTCCTGTTCCGTCTTGCCGGGCGTATGATACTTCTGTGTCAAAAGCTTTTCGATAAGAGTTTGAACACTCTTTGTCGTGGGATAAGAAGCGTCATCTTCGTCACACGACGGCAGATACAGCTTTGCACCTGTCTCAAACACCTTCCCATCTTTGCCGCGCTGGGCGGAGACTGCGGTCCCGGCGGTGGTGATGGTTTCTGCGGTAAGAAGGAACTCCCCGAACGCACCCGCGCCATCGTCGCTCAGTTTATTGATGTCATTGACTTCATCAACCGCTTCCTCGCAAGTTTTCCCCTGCAAAATCTGCTGCCCGAAGGAAAGCTGGATACGCGCCTGCGCCTCGGCCACGGCGGAGAGCGCGGCCTTCTTTTCGGATTCTTCCTGAAGGTCGAAATACTTGGGAACGGCGACGGCGGCGAGGACGCCGAGGATGACCAGCACAGAGACGATTTCGATCAGCGTAAAACCGGCCCGGGCGGAACGCATGTCCATGTTTTTTCCTGTGGTCTATGAGGATGACAATGGGGCGATGGGATATTATAGAAAGGATACGTGAGGATATCGTCAATCCTGCGCGGGTTTCCCGGTTTCGAAGGCGCACAGGGCGTTTTCAAAATCCCCCCAGCTCCGGCAGGCGATGATGTCCGCCCGGAGCTGCTTCGAGCCTTCGATGTGCCGCACATAGCGGGGGACGATGGTCCGCATCTTGAGCAGGGCCACCTTTTCCGTGCTCAGTTCACGGGCAAGGCGGGCGTGCTCCCGAATGCGGGACAGCAGCGTGGGCACATCCGCAAGCTCCGGTTCCCGGCCCGCCAGCAGATCAAGATGCGCCTTGAAAATCGCGGGATCGCGCAGCGCGCCCCGGGCGTACATGACGGTATCCACGCCCGTCTCGGCGAGACAGCGCACCCCGTCCTCGGCGGTGAACAAGTCGCCGCTGGCGATGACGGGCAGCGACACCAACGCCTTCAATTCCTTGAGGACGTCCCAGCGCGCCGTTCCGGTGAACCCCTGCTTCGCCGTGCGCGGGTGCAGCGTCAGCCAGCCCGCGCCGAGGGACTCCAGCGCAGGAGCCAGAATGCGCCACGTTTCGGCGGCGGGCGTCCTGCCCGGCTCGTCCCAGCCGAGGCGCAGCTTGAAGCCGACCTTCCCGCGCCCGGCGGCGCGGACCAACGCTTCGGCCACCAGCAGGGCGTTGTCGATGTCCTTGCACATCGCCGCGCCCGAACCCGTGCGCGCGACCTTGGGCACGGAACAGCCCATGTTGCAGTCGAACCAGACGAACCCCTTGTCCCGAAGCCGTTCCGTCGCCGCTTCCATAAACGGGGCCTCGCTGCCGAACAGCTGGACGACCACGGGATCGTCTTCCGGACAGGTGGCGAACAGTTCCGCCGTGCCGGGGCTCTTGTAGATCAGCCCCTTGGCGCTGATCATTTCGGTGCAGCAGACCGCCGCGCCGAATTTCCGGCACAACAGGCGAAAGGGCAGGTCCGACCAGCCGGCGAGCGGCGCGAGCCACGGCTTGTCCGGGGCGAAAGGCAGGGAAACGTTGTTCGTCAAGGCGGTCACCATCGGCATAACGCCGGAAACGACGAAGAAACACGCCGCGGCCCGGCAAGGCTTGCGTCCAAACTGTACTTTATCGTCCGGACGGGATAGTATACTTCACTGTGCACTGGCACTTCCCGTTCTTCTAACCTGTTTCACCCACGAATGCCAACCCGCTCGCGAGAACGTATATGCCTCTGAAAATAGTTACCTATCCTAATCCGCTCCTCGGCAAGACCAGCCTCCCGATCACCGAAGTCACCGACGAAATCCGCCAGCTCGCGGACGAAATGACCGAAGCCATGTACAAATCGGACGGCATCGGCATCGCCGCCCCGCAGGTGGGCAAGCTCGTCCGGCTCGTGATCATCGACATCACCGGCCCCGAAAAACGCGAGGGCAAGATGGTGCTGGTCAACCCCGTGTGGACGCCGCTCCCGGACGCCGGGTCCATCGAAAGCGAAGAGGGCTGCCTTTCCGTGCCCGACTACCGCGCCAAGGTCAAACGCACCGCGCGCATCCACGTCGAGGCCACCGATCTGGACGGCAAGCCCGTCAGCTTCGACGCCGACGACCTGCTCGCCATCTGCGTCCAGCACGAAATCGATCATCTGGACGGCAAGCTGTTCATCGACCGCATCAGCCGCCTCAAGCGGATGATGTATGAAAACAAGCTCAAAAAAGGCACCCGCCAGAGTCAGGTGAAGTAATGTCCGCCGCAAAGCCCCTGCGCATCGTTTTCATGGGGACGCCGGATTTCGCCGCCACGGTGCTGCGGCATGTGGCGGACTGGCCCGGCGGCGAGGTCGTCGCGGCCTACTGCCAGCCCGACCGCCCGCCGGACGCGGGCACAAGCTCCAGCCCCCCGCCGTGAAGGTCGCGGCGCAGGAACGCGGCATCCCCGTTTTCCAGCCGCTGAACTTCAAGGACGAAGCCGACCGCGCCGCGCTCGCCGCCCTGCGTCCCGACGCGCTGGTCGTCGCCGCCTACGGGCTCATCCTGCCGCAGGCCGTGCTGGACATCCCGACCATCGGCCCCTTCAACGTCCACGGCTCGCTCCTGCCGCAGTACCGGGGCGCGGCCCCGATCCAGCGGGCGATCATGGACGGCAACAAGCTCACGGGCATCACCATCATGCGCATGGAGCGCGGGCTGGACACCGGTCCCATGCTCTCGCAGCGCGCCCTCGGCATCGGCATCGACGACACCGCCGCCACCCTGCATGACGAACTCGCAGACCTCGGCGGGCGGCTCATGGTCGAGGTGCTCCAGCAGTACGCCGACGGCGACCCGACCACGCCCATCCCGCAGGACGACGCGCTGGCGACCCATGCCGCCAAGCTGACCAAAGCCGACGGGCATATCGGCTGGGACGAGGACGCCGAAGTCCTGCACGCCCGCATGCGCGGCGTGACCCCGTGGCCCGGCGCGCAGACGGTCTTTCTGCTGCCCAACCGCGATCCCCTGCCCGTGCTGCTCCAGCCGGGACGCCCCGGCGAAACGTACGCGGACGGCCCGCGCCCCGCGCCGGGAACCATCGTGGGCCTGCGCGGCGGCAAGCTGCTCATAGCCTGCCGGGACGCCCTGTACGAACTTTCGACGATCAAGCCAGCCGGAAGCAAGCCCATGTCCGCCGAAGCCTTCTGGAACGGCTACTGTCGTCCCGCCGACAAGGGCCAAACGGATTTGGGCCGCGCCGTTTCGCCTGCGGATGTATAATAAACC
>CAUHBW010000124.1 GCA_959604115.1 uncultured Bilophila sp.
GCCCTTCTCGTCCTTGATCATGTAGGAACGGAACCCGTGCATGACGCCCGGCTCGCCCTTGCACAGGCTTGCCGCGTGATCGCCGTAGGTCAGGCCGCGACCGGCGGGCTCCACGCCGACAAGCCGCACGTCCACGTCATCCACGAACCCGGCGAACAGGCCGATGGCGTTGGAACCTCCGCCCACGCAGGCCAGCGCCGCCACCGGCAGCGCGCCGCATTCGGCGAGCATCTGCTCGCGGGCCTCGCGCCCGATGACCGCCTGAAAATGACGGACCAACGTAGGATAGGGATGCGGACCCACGGCGGAACCGAGCACATAAAAAACTTCGGGATCGGCAATCCACGCGGCGAGCGCCTCATCGACCGCTTCCTTGAGCGTACGCTGCCCGGAAAGCGCGGGAACCACCTTCGCGCCGAGCATCTCCATGCGGATGACGTTCAGACGCTGACGCTTCATGTCCTCGGCGCCCATGTACACGGTGCATTCCAGACCGAGCAGGGCCGCCGTCGCCGCCGTCGCCACGCCGTGCTGGCCCGCGCCGGTTTCCGCCACGATGCGCGTCTTGCCCATCCGCTTCGCCAGCAGGCACTGGCCGAGGGTATTGTTGATCTTGTGCGCGCCGAGATGGTTCAGGTCTTCGCGCTTGAGGTAGATTTTCGCCCCGCCGAGACGTTCGCTGAGATTGGCGCAGTAAAAGACCGGATTCGGACGCCCGGTATAGTGCTTGAAGCAGGAGTCAAGCTCCTCCATGAACTGGGGATCGTCGCGGTAACGCTCAAAGGCGTCCGTCAGCTCGTCAAGACGGGCCTTCAGATCCTCGGGCACGAACTGCCCGCCGTAAGCGCCGAAGAAGCCGGTGGAAGCGGAAGTGGGGAGAGAAGCGGTCATGGCAGGTTCCTCATCTGGGACGGGGTACCCACCACAAAAAAACCGCGACCAGTACCCCGGCCGCGGTTGAATGTTACGCTCTGTAAGGAAAAGTCGACAACCCGGCACTCTTTAGCAGGAGCGCCACCACCAGTTGGAGGAGAGGGTATTGAGCGACTGAATGTTCATGGGCGGAAGTATGCCTCCATTCCGCCCGTCTGTCAATTGCGTGACGGCATTTTTCTTTTGCCAGCAAGGACGGCAGGTTCACAAAACGGGCGTTTTCCGGGCCTTGATGTGCGCCGCCGGACGGGCTATCTTCCTCCCCATGTTGACGGAACGCCAAAAACATATCGTCGAGGTTCTGGGGTGCCTGACCCTGGTCTATATTTCGTGGGGCTCCTGCTTCATCTCGATCAAGTTCGCCATCGAGAGCTTCCCCCCGTTCATGATGTGCGGCCTGCGCATGGGACTGGCGGGCATCCTCCTGTTCGCGTGGAGCTGGGTGCGCGGCGAGCGGAACCTCCCGACGCGGCGCGATCTGCTGTCCAGCTTCATGCTGGCGTTCTTTATGGTATTCGTCGCCAGCGGCTTCCTCGCCAAGGGGCAGGAATCCATTTCCTCGGGCACGGCGGCCATGATCCTCGGCGCGGTGCCCATCTGGATGGTTCTCGGCGGATGGCTGTTCTGCGGCGATCCCCGTCCCACGCTGAAGCAGTTCTTCGGCCTCGGCATGGGCTTCTCGGGGCTCATCCTTCTCAGCGTCAACCAGACCTCCACCGGAAGCGACTCGGGCTGGGGCATCCTGCTGGTGCTGCTCGCCGCGCTCGGCTGGGTGACGGGCTCGTTCTATTCCAAAAACCACGCCAGCGACACCAAGCTCTCCGTCATGCAGAACAGCGCCCTGCTCATGTTCCTCGGCGGGCTCCAGAGTCTTGCGGGCGCAGCCGTCCTCGGCGAGTTCAGCGTCTTTTCGATGGATTCCGTCACGCTCCTGAGCGCGGGCGCGCTGCTCTATCTGGTCTTTTTCGGAGCCATCATCGCCTATACCTGCTATTTCTGGCTGTTGCTGCACACCCGCACCGTGGTCGCCATCTCCTACGAGTACGTGAACCCGGTCATCGGCGTGTTCCTCGGCTGGCTGCTGGCGGGCGAGCATGTGGACGCCGTCATCGTCACGGCCTGCTGCCTGACCGTCCTCTCGGTCTTTTTCGTCGTCTCCCACAAGCGCGGATGAACGCTCCTTCCATCATTCGGGGCAGGCTCGCGCCGAGCCCCACCGGCTTTCTGCATCTCGGCAACGCATGGGCGTTTCTGCTGGCATGGCTGGCCTGCCGCAAGGACGGCGGCGCGCTGATCCTGCGCATGGAGGACATCGATCCCGACCGTTCCCGCACGGAATACGCCGAAGCGATCATCCGCGATCTGCACTGGCTCGGGCTGGACTGGGACGAGGGCCCGGACGCGGGCGGCCCCTGCGGGCCCTACGTGCAGAGCGCGCGCCTGTCCCTGTACGCCGATGCGCTGGACCGGCTGGCTTCCGAGGGCCACACCTATCCCTGCTACTGCACCCGCAAGGAGCTGCGGACGCTGGCGGGCGCGCCCCACGTGGGCGACGCCGGAGCCGCCTATCCCGGCACCTGCCGCAACCTGTCCCCGGAACGCCGGGCCGAGCTGGAGGCCGCCGGGCGGCGTCCCTGCATCCGGCTTCGCTGCCCCGGCGACGTGTACGCCTTCGAGGACGTCGTCGCCGGTTCCCTGTCCACGACGCTCGAAGCCTGCGGAGGCGATTTCGCCCTGCGCCGCTCCGACGGCGTGGTCGCCTACCAGCTCGCCGTGGTTGTGGACGACGGACTCATGGGCGTCACGCAGGTGGTCCGGGGCGAGGATCTGCTGGTTTCCACGCCGCGCCAGCTTGCGCTGTTCGACCTGCTCGGTTTCCGCCGCCCGGACTACATGCACCTGCCCCTGCTCTGCGATCCCGAAGGCGAACGCCTCGCCAAACGCCACGCCGGTCTGACGCTGGCCTCCCTGCGCGACGCGGGCGTCGCTCCCGCCGCCGTCGTCGGCTATCTCGGCCGCAAGGCCGGACTGCTCGACGCCCCGGCCCCCGTCCATCCCCGCGATCTCCTGCCCGCCTTCGCTCCCGCCCGTCTCCACGCCCTGCCCGCCCGCGTGCGCATCGAGGAGGGGCTTGCCGACACGCTTCGCACCTAGCGAACGGAAAAGAACGCTTCTGGAAGAAGCCGCCGGAAGAACGCTCCCCCGCACGGGCGGTCGGCCCTCCGCCGTGAATCGCCGGGGTCCGGGAAGAGGGGATCGGAAAGTCCGTCCGCCGTCGGAACGGTGCGGCCTCGAACGGGCTTAACCCCGCAACCCGAAAGGCCCTTTAAGCGTCTCCGCCGCTCCCGGCTTGTTGCGTCTTGAGCCGATGGATGGTACCTTTTGCGCTGTTGTCCCGTGTGCGCCGTCCGGCGCGCTTTCTCAGGCTTCCAACGCAAGGAAGGTTTCTTTCATGGCTGTATGCGACGTTTTTACCCCCGAGTGTCTGACCGACCTGTTTCCCCCGCAGCGCACCGACGACTTCTTCGACGCCCTGTTCGGCGACGCGGAGGAGGGAGCCTACGACATCCGGCTCACGCTTGACCCCGAAGAAAGCGACGACGGCGAACTCCATTTTTATTTCGAACTGCACCAGCGCGCCGGACGCTGCCTCGTATGCAGCCTGACCTACGGTCTGCCGCAGGTCTTCGAGCGTCACCCGATCATCAACCTCAAGGGCCTCGTCGGCGACATCGCCCAGCGCGCCGGATGGGAACTCGACGACGTCTGGTGGCGCATCGGCACCACGGAAAGCCTTTCCAAGGCGCTCCACCGCATTCCTCTGGTGCTCATCCAGAACAAAGGAAACAAATAGTCATGGATGATCGTTCTCCCGTGTCCGCCGAAAGCGGGGACGCCGTCGCGCGTCTGCTCGCCGCCACGGGCCCCGTCCTGAGCCTCGACATCGGCAGCGGAACGCAGGACGCGCTGCTGGCCCTGCCCGGCGAACGCGCCGAAAACTGGCCCCGCTTCGTGCTGCCCTCCCCCGCGCTCGGCATCGCCGACCGCATCCGCCGCCACACCGCCGCCGGACGTCCCGTCTGGCTGTACGGGCACAACATGGGCGGCGGGTTCGCCGCCGCCGTGCTGGAACAGGTGAAGGCCGGACTCACTCCGACCGCCTCGCCGGATGCGGCCCTCGCCCTGCACGACAATCCCGAACGGGTGAAGGCGCAGGGCGTGGACATCGTTCCCGCCTGTCCCAAGGGCTACGCCGCCGTACCACTCGCGGACTACGAGCCCGGCTTCTGGGACGGCTTCCTCGGCGCGGCGGGGCTGCCCAAACCGTCCCTCGTGGTCGCCGCAGCGCAGGATCACGGGCACCATCCCGAAGGCAACCGCGTGGGCCGCTTCAAGCTCTGGCGCAACCTGCTGACCGAAACGCAGGGCGATCCCGCCCGCTGGCTGTACGACACGCCCCCGGCGGCCTGCACCCGGCTCCTCGCGCTTCAGCGATGCACGGGCGGCCCCGTGGCCGACACCGCGACGGCGGCCGTGCTCGGCGCGCTCGCCGCGCCGGAAGTCGCCAAACGCAGCCGCCGTCAGGGCGTCACCGTGGTCAACGTGGGCAACAGCCACGTTGCGGCGTTCCTCGTGTTCCGGGGCCGGATCCTCGGCGTCTACGAGCACCATACCGGACTGCTGGACACCGACGCGCTGCTGTTCGATCTCAAGGAATTCGGCTTCGGCTGGCTCCCGGACGAACAGGTGCGGGCCAAGGGCGGACACGGCTGCGCGTTCCTCGCGCCCCTGCCGCCGGAAGCGGAAGGCTTCGCGCCGGTCTTCGTGGTCGGGCCGCGCCGGGACATGCTGCAAGGACACGGGCAGTTCATCGCCCCCCACGGCGACATGATGATCGCCGGTTGCCACGGCCTCCTGCACGGCCTCGCGCTGCGCGAAGAACCGTTTTGAAAAGGGAGGAGGGATGGGAGCCGTTTCTTCGCGGAAGGCTTCCTTTCCTCCCCCGCCCCTCCGAACGTTTTCGACCGATAGGGAAACCGCGCGGCGGGAGTTCCGTTGGATACGGACAAGCCTTTTCGGACAAAGCGTCAACCGTTTTCAAACAAGTACGGATAGACAAATGGATTACTTCGACAGAGCCGAAACATGGGACCGGGCCACGCTGGAAGCCGTTCAGCTGACCCGACTGAAAACGACCATCCAGCAGGCGAGCCGCGCGCCGTTCTACGCCAAGCGCCTCGCCGAAGCCGGAGTGTCGGCGGACAACCTGCGTTCCCTTGAGGACATCCGGCGCATTCCGCTCACGTCCAAGGACGATCTGCGCTCCCAGTATCCGTACGGGCTCGCCACCGTGCCGCACGAAGACTTCGTGCGCATGCACTGTTCCAGCGGCACCACCGGCACGCCGGTCGCGGTCTGCTACACCCAGTCCGACATCAACAGCTGGGCCGATCTCATGGCGCGTTCGCTATACATGGCGGGCGTGCGTAAAAGCGACGTGTTCCAGAACATGTCGGGCTACGGCCTGTTCACGGGCGGGCTGGGCATCCATTTCGGGGCCGAACGCCTCGGCTGCATGACCATTCCGGCGGGCGCGGGCAACTCCAAGCGCCAGCTCAAGCTGGTCAAGGATTTCGGAACCACCGTGGCGCACATTCTACCCTCCTACGCCCTGCACCTCGGCACGACGCTGATCGAGGAAGGCGAAGACCCCCGCGCCCTTTCCCTGCGCATCGCCTGCGTGGGCGCGGAGCCCTACACCGAAGAAACGCGCCGCCGCATCGAAAACATGTTCGACATGAAGGTGTACAATTCCTACGGACTGTCCGAAATGAACGGACCGGGCGTGGCCTTCGAGTGCGAATACCAGAACGGCCTGCACCTCTGGGAAGACGCCTACCTGCTCGAAATCATCGATCCCGAAACCGGCAAACTGGTCCCCGACGGCGAAGTGGGCGAGCTGGTGCTCACGACGCTGTGCCGCCACGGGATGCCCATCCTGCGGTACCGCACGCGCGACCTCACCCGGATCATCCCCGGCGACTGCCCCTGCGGACGCAAGCACCGCCGCATCGACCGCATCCTCGGCCGTTCGGACGACATGATCATCGTCAAGGGCGTGAACATCTATCCCATGCAGGTGGAGCGCGTGCTCATGGCCTACCCCGAAGTGGGTCAGAACTACCTCATCGTTCTCGAACGCGACGGCCTCAAGGACACCATGAAGGTACAGGTGGAAATCCGCGAAGAGAGCTTCGTGGAAGACATGCGCGTCCTGCGCGGCCTTCAGGAAACCATCGGCCGCGCCCTCAAGGACGAAATCCTCATCACGCCCAAGGTCGAACTGGTCCAGCACAATTCGCTCCCGCGCGGCGAAGGCAAGGCCAAGCGCGTCATCGACAACCGCACGAAAAATTAGCATCGGAACTGGCGGGGAAGACTTCTCCCAAGGAAGCCCCCGCCCTCTCCGGAGCTTTCAAAACAACAATGCCGAGAGACGCACCTTCACGGCGTTGCGCCTCCCGGCACCGCGGTGCCGGGGTCTGGGGGGCGGCTCGCCCCCCAGCGGGTGCAGGGCGGCGCCCTGCCCGCCGGAGGCGTTGCCTTCCGCTAAAGGAACTCTTTTCCCTCTGCAACGCAGCAATTCCCCAAAGACGACCTTCGGCAAACGGACGTTTCCGAGAGTACCCAATACACTCGCCGCCCCGCGCGCAGCGGGTGTTTTTTGTTTCAGCCGCCATGCTCCGTCAGCACACCAACGCCAGACGCAAAACGGGAACGGCCCCAGTGGAACCGTTCCCGTCGCCTTGTGCAACCAACACAGGGGTTCGCCCGTTGTGGGGAGAACAGTTTATCGCGGCAGGGACTCCGCGTAGATTTCGATGGTGTGCTTGACCTGCACGGGGTCGTTGTTGCGGGCCAGCATGTCGGAAAGCTGCATCATGCAGGCGGGACAGCCCGTCGCCACGACGTCCGCACCGCTGGCGATCACGTTGTCGCGCTTGCGCTGGCCCATCTTGAGGGAAAGGTCATAATGCGACAGCGTGAACGATCCGCCGCAGCCGCAGCACCGGTTGGCCTCCGCCATTTCCACGAGGTTGTACTCGGGATTCATGCGGATGAGGTCGCGGGGCTGCTTGCTCACGCCGAGGGATTTCTGGAGGTGGCAGGACTCGTGATACGTCACCTTGGTCTGTCCCTTGACCGGAACCTTTGGGGCCACGTGCAGCACGTCCACCAGCAGCGCGTTGATGTCGATGGCCTTGGGCGACAGGACGTTGATCGCGTCGCGGTAGCGCGGGGGCAGGTTCTGGGAGAACTGGAGCCAGAATTCCTTGATCGCCACCGTGCACGAGGAGCACGGCGTCACGATGTAGTCGAAGTTCTGATCCTTCAGAATGTCCACGTTGTGCATGACCATCTTCTCGAAGCCCTGCCGATCCCCGGACGCCAGCGCGGGCATGCCGCAGCAGGCGAAGTTGGAGGACAGGAACACCCCGATTTCGTGGTAGTCGAACACCTTGAGGCAGGCTTCGGAAACGTTGACGTAAATTTTGTCGCCGAGGCAGCCGGGAAAGAAGGCCACCTTGATGCGGCTCTTGCCTCTGGGCGTGTTCACCGCGCCGACCTTCGCGTGCAGGGGCGTTTCCGCAAGCTGCGGCATGTGGCGGTCGCCGAGAAGCGGCTTCAGCAGCGGCGCGCACGCCGTGTTTTGCGGCTTGTCCTCTTTCTTGAGGACAAGGTTCTGGAACGGCGCGCTCAGGCGCATCAGCGTGCTGAACAGGCGCGGATTGGGCAGCAGCATGCGGAACGCGGCCTTCTTGATCGCCGGAAGGCCGAGGTAGGCGGCGACGATGGCGCGGGCCTCAAGAAAAATATCGGTCGTCTTCACGCCCGAGGGGCAGTTGGCCTGACACGAACCGCACAGCAGGCATCGGGACAGCTTTTCGTTCACGGCCTCGGGGTCTTCGATGATGCGGTGGGCAAGATTCTCGACAAGGGCGATCTTCCCTCTGGTCAGGTCGCCTTCAATGCGCGTCGTCAGATACATGGGACAAAACGCCTGACAGAACCCGCATTTCATGCAGGCGGCCAGTTTGTCGTCCAGAGCCATCAGGGCGTTGGCAAGTTGCGTGAGCTCGTCCATGAAACCATTCCTTCACGAATAAAAAAGTCCAAACCCGACGGCACCCCACCGGGTTCCGCCGTTCGCCGTTACGACGAAGAAAACCTAGATGCCGACGATCTTCGAGGCGTTGATCAACTTTTTGGGATCGAAGGCCGAGCGCATGCGCCGCATATACGGGAGGGTTCCCTTTGAGGTTTCCAGTTCAAGCCACTTCTTCTTGGCGGTGCCTATGCCGTGTTCGCCCGACAGCGTGCCGCCCAGTTCCAGCGCCGCGTTGAACAGATCATCCACGGCCCGCTCCACGCGGGCGAACTCTTCCTTGTCGCGCCGGTCGCACAGGATGGACGGGTGCAGGTTGCCGTCCCCGGCGTGCCCGAAGGTGCCGATGGTCACGTGATGGCGGGCGGCGATCTTGTCGAGCATTTCCAGCATCGCGGGAATCTTCGAGCGCGGCACCGTGGCGTCTTCCAGCATCAGCGTGGGACGGCAACGGGCCAGCGCGGGAATGGCCACGCGGCGGGCTTCCCAGATTTTCGTCTTTTCCGCCGCGTCCTTGGCGACCACGACTTCGTTCGCGCCGGAGTCCTTGAGCACCTTTTCCACGCTCAGGGCCTCGTCGGCGACCTGCGCCGGATGCCCGTCCACTTCGATGAGCAGAATCGAGCCCGCGTCGCGCGGCAGGCCGATGTTCACGTAGTCCTCAACATAGTTGATGGTGGCGTTGTCCATGAATTCCAGCGTGCAGGGCACGACATGGGCGGCGATGATGCCGGCGACGGCCTGCGAGGCGCGCCGCACGTCCGGGAAAATCGCCATCATGGCCTTAGAGGCCTTGGGAGGCATCACGAGCTTGAGGACGGCCTTGCTGGTCAACGCCAGCGTGCCTTCGGAGGCCACGAGCAATTCGGTGAGATTGTAGCCGAGCGAACAGCCCTTGCCGCAGACGCCGGTGGTCATGGCTTCGCCCGTTTCGGTCAGGACTTCGAGGCCGAGAACATATTTCTTGGTGGTGCCGTATTTCAGGCCGCGCAGCCCGCCGGAGTTTTCCGCGATGTTGCCGCCCATGGTGGACACGGACATGGAGCCGGGATCGGGAGGATAGAACAGCCCGCGCGCGGACACGGCGGCGGCGAGGTCCGCCGTCACGACGCCGGGCTCGACCACGGCGTACATTTCTTCCTCATTGATCTCGAGAATCCTGTCCAGACTGTTGGTCAGGATGATGACCGCATCGGTGCTGTCGGGGATCGTACCGCCGCTCAGGTTGGTGCCCGAACCGCGGATGGTGATGGGGATGCCTTCTTCGTAACACTTCTGGATCAGGGGACCGAGCTGGTCCGTGCGCGTCGGCCGAACCACGAGCCCGGGAACGACGGGAGGCAGCACGGCCGCGTCA
>CAUHBW010000125.1 GCA_959604115.1 uncultured Bilophila sp.
GAAAAACGCCGTCCCTCCATATGGAGGGACGGCGTTTTTCTTTTGAAGAACCCGCTAAAAAATCTGGAGAAACCTTCTCTTTTGAAAAAGCTTTTTCCGATTCCTTGCTTATTTGCTCATGGCATTGATGAAGTCTTCGTTCGACTTGGTGCCGCGCATCTTGTCGAGGAGGAATTCCATGCTGTCGATGGAGGACATGGGCGCAAGGATCTTGCGGAGAATCCAGACGCGCTTGAGCACGTCGTCGGACAACAGCAGGTCTTCCTTGCGGGTGCCGGTGCGGTTGATGTCGATGGCGGGGAACACGCGCTTTTCGGCGAGGTGGCGATCGAGGTAGATTTCCATATTGCCGGTGCCCTTGAACTCCTCAAAGATCACCTCGTCCATGCGGGAACCGGTGTCGATGAGCGCTGTGGCGATGATGGTCAGACTGCCGCCGCCTTCGATGTTGCGCGCCGCGCCGAAGAAACGCTTGGGACGCTGGAGGGCGTTGGCGTCGAGACCGCCGGAAAGCACGCGGCCCGAGGAGGGGGTCACGGCGTTGTAGGCACGGCCCAGACGAGTGATGGAATCGAGAAGGATCACGACGTCGCGCTTGCGCTCGACAAGACGCTTGGCCTTTTCAAGCACCATTTCACAGACCTGCACGTGACGCTGCGGCGGTTCGTCGAACGTGGAGCTGATGACTTCGGCGTTCTTGACCGTGCGCTCCATGTCCGTCACTTCTTCGGGGCGTTCGTCGATGAGCAATACGATCAGATAGACTTCGGGATGGTTCGCGTTGATGGAGTTCGCGATGCTCTGAAGCAGGATGGTCTTGCCGGTCCGGGGAGGCGCGACGATGACCCCGCGCTGGCCGCGCCCGACGGGCGACATGAGGTCGATGACCCGGCAGGAAAGATTCTTTTCGCCGTTCTCCATGATCAGCTTGCGATCAGGATAGATGGGCGTGAGATTGTCGAACAGGACCACGTGGCGGGCGTTTTCCGGCGGCTCGAATCCGATTTCCTTTACCTTGAGCAGCGCGAAATAACGCTCCCCTTCCTTGGGAGGACGGATTTGCCCGGAAACCACGTCGCCCTTGCGCAGATAGAAGCGTCGAATCTGGGAGGGGGAAACATAAATATCGTCCGGACCGGGCATGTAGCTCGACAGGGGAGAACGCAAAAAGCCGTAGCCGTCCGGCAGGATTTCCAGCACCCCGTCCCCGTAGATGGCTCCGCTTCGCGACGCGCAGGCCTGCAGCATGGCGAAGATGAGTTCCTGCTTCCGCATGGAACTGGCGTTCTCGATCTCGTACTTTTCCGCAAGCTCCATGAGCACGGACATGCTCATGTTCTTCAGTTCGGTCAGGCTCATGGTTGCGCCTTCCTGAACCTCCTCCGTGGCAACTTTCTTCTTCCGCATAGGTTCCGATACTTGTTTTTGGGAGTGAATGAAAATACGTCCGGCGCACTGCCGGACAGTATATATCCCGCCTTGCGGCGGGACGACATACGGCACAGCCGTATCAAACGCAGAATATATAGATTGGGAGATAATGGAATGTAAGGGCAGGCACGCGCCGAAAGACGACGCAGGGGTTTACCTAGCGTAACTTCTCCCCTTTGGCAAGGGGATGAGAATCGGTTTGGACATATTTTCCCATTTTCCGGCGCGGAAGGGGCCGTTGCGCCGGAAAACGCCGCGCCCGTCCGGTTCCCCAAAACGGAAAAGCCGGAGACGACGCCCCGGCTTCGTTCCCCGCGACGATGCGGGGGAAAACGGGGAGGGAATGCCCCTCCCCGTCCGTTTTAATGCTTGAAGATGCTGTCCTTGGTTTCGTCTTCCTTCACCAGCTTGAAGAGAACGGGGCTGAGCAGAAGGATGGCGATCAAGTTCGGGATGGCCATAAGCGCGTTGCAGGTATCGGCGAGCAGCCACACCACGTCGAGCTGCGTGAGCACGCCGACCGGGATGGCGATGCAGTACACGATGCGGAAGGGAATCTGCGCCTTGTCGCCGAAGAAATAGATGGCGCAGCGTTCGCCGTACACGCACCAGCCGAGGGCCGTGGTGAAGGCGAAGAAGGTCAGGCAGACGGTGACCGCGATGCCGCCGATGCCGGGCAGCGTGGTTTCGAAGGCCGCGGAGGTCATGGCCGCGCCGGTGAGGCCGGAGGTCCACTGGCCGGTCACGAGGATGGCGAAGCCGGTCATGGTGCACACGATGATGGTGTCGATGAAGGTATCGAGCATGCCGATGGAAGCCTGCACCAGCGGGGAGGCGCTGGTGGCGGCGGCGTGGGCCATGGGCGCGGTGCCGAGGCCGGCTTCGTTGGAGAACACGCCGCGGGCCATGCCCATGCGGATGGCCATCATCACGGTCGCGCCGGCGAAACCGCCTTCGGCGGCCGTGGGCGTGAAGGCTTCGGCGATGACCCACGCGAGGACGCGGGGAACCTGATCGACGTGCAGGACGATGACGATGAGGGAAATGATGACGTAAACGATGGCCATGGTCGGAACGACCTTGCCGGCCACCGCGCCGATGCGCTTCACGCCGCCGATGAGCACGGCGCCGGCCAGCAGGAAGATGGCGACGGCGGTCACCCACGTCGGAATGGAAAGGTTGGCCTGCATGGCTTCGCCGATGGAGTTGCCCTGCACCATGGCGCCCGTGCCGATACAGGCGACGATGCCGAACAGCGCGAAGCAGGAGCCGAGCCACATCCACTTGGGTCCGAGGCCGTTCTTGATGAAGTACATGGCGCCGCCCACCCAGTTGCCGGCGGGGGTCTTTTCACGGAAATGCACGGAAAGAAGCACTTCGCTGAACTTGGTGGCCATGCCCACGAGTGCGGTGATCCACATCCAGAACAGCGCGCCGGGGCCGCCGACGTAGATGGCGGTCGACACGCCCACGATGTTGCCGGTCCCGATGTCGGCGGCCAGCGCGGTCATCAACGCGTTGAACGGAGAAATTTCGCCCTGCTCGGACTGGTCGTTACGACCGGCCCAGAGGTTCCTGAGGCCGCGGAAAAAGTTACGGAATGTGAAAAATTTCAATCCGACGGTCAGATACAGACCCGTACCGACGAGCAGCACCAACATACCCGGTCCCCAAACCACGTCGTTGACGCCCTTCAACCAGTTCATGAAGCCTTCCATGTCTCCCCCTAATCAGGATAACGTTACGAACCGACCGTCTTCCACCGTCTCTATGCATTTCTGCCCGGCAACAAAAAGATCCTTGTTATCTTTTCGTTAACCATACGGCGAAGACAATCAAAAAAACTGAAACGCTTTTTGCCGGACAAGCATTTTTCAGCATTCGACGTTATCTTTCAACATCAAGACATGCCTGCTTTTCATAAGAACAATCTTCCCCAAAAGTTTGTTCTTGATAAGCACAAAACGCTTGAGATACTACGACGTCCTTACGGACGTCTTTTTCCGGCAATACGCGATTCCCACGGCGGCACCTTCTCCATTCAGTACCCGCCTTGCGTAGTGTTAGTCAAAAAAATATCTCAGCGCAAGCTTTTTTGCATGTGAAAAAGTTCTTCTTTTGGGAGAAATATCGATTGGTTATTCAATGAATATCGATTGATCGACCAATGAATTACAGATTGTGCGACCAATGAATCATCATTCCTTGTCGAAATCACTAAACAAGGCGGCGGCACGCTTATTGGCGAAGGATTCGACGTCCTCATACCACTGTTGGAAGCGCCGGACGAGTTCCTTTCCTTCGGGCGTGAGGACGTAGCCTTCCCGTTTGGTCCCGGCAGCCTCCACGAGCGACGCGCCCACGATGCGTTCCGCCTTTTTGAGCTTGCCCCATGCGCCCCGGTACGACATGCCGAGCTGCTTGGCGGCCTTGCTCAGAGAGCCGAGTTCCTCCACCAGCTTGAGCAGCTCCACGCGCCCGCGCCCGAAGCCTTCGCCGTTTTCGCCTTCCAGCCACAGTTGCAGGTGCACGCCCCGCTTGTCCACCACGTTCTTGAGAAATTCCATGCTGTTTTCTCCAATCATCCGTCCCGGCCCGCCAGACGGCACGCCAGACGGGCCAGCAGTTCAAGGGCGCGCCCGAGGCACGCCTCGTCAAAATCGAAGCGGTCGCTATGGTGCCCCGCCGCCCGTTCCGTTCCCACCTGCATATAGGTCGCCAGCCCCCCGGCGTCCTGCACCCGACGCATCAGGCTGGCGAAATCCTCCGTCGCCCCGAACGCGTCCCTTTCAATGATCGTATTCCAGCGGCCCTGCTCCGCGGCAACGTCCGCCACCGTGCGGGCCAGCTCCGGGCTGCTCGATCCGCCGCCGCTGCTGCCCACCGTTTTCCATGCGCAGGAACAGCCCCACATGTCCGCAGCCGCCCGGATGATCCGTTCGGACTCCGCAACCATATAGGCGTCCAGCTCCGTGGTCTCCCCGCGCGTTTCCATCGCGAGCCGCGCGGACGCCGGAACGACGTTCCGGGCCTCTCCACCTTCCAGCCTGCCCACGGCGATCCGGGTGGCCCCCTTTCCGTTCCGCGCGATGGCGTGCAGGTTCAGGGTCGCGGCGCAGGCGGCGAGCAGCGCGTCCCGGCCCTCCTCCGGCGCGGCTCCGGCATGGGCCGCCTTTCCGGCAAAAGAAACGTCGCGCTTGGTGGTCGCCAGAAATCCCTCAGTACCGCAGATGAGCGTACCGGATTCCCCGGCCCGGAACCCGATGTGGAACCCGAACAGCGCGTCCACTCCGTCCACGGCTCCGGCCTCCGTCATGGGCAGCGCGCCCCGAGCCCCTTCTTCGGCGGGCTGGAACACCAGACGCAGCCTGCCCCGGAGGTGCGGACGGATCGCCGCCAGCACGGCGGCGAGGCCGAGCCCCACGGCGACGTGCCCGTCGTGCCCGCAGGCGTGCATGAGCCCGAAATGGGCCGATCCGAACCCCTCGCGCCGGGGCCGGTGCTCCGCCGCGTCGGACTCGGCGACTTCATTGCAGTCCATATCGAACCGGAAGGCCAGCGACGGTCCCGGCCCGCAATCCAGATCGGCCCAGAATCCGGTGTATCCTTCGCCCATGCGCGCGACCAGTTCGGGGGCGGCCCCTTCGGCAAGGGCACGTTCCCGCGCCGCCGCAAGGACGACGGGCGACGGCACGCCCATCCGCTTCTCCGGGGCGCACGCCGCTTCGCCCATGCGGATCGCGAACCCCCATTCGCGCAGCCGGGCGATCGCCAGCGCGGCGGTACGGAACTCCGTCCAGCCCGCTTCCGGGAAGCGGTGCAAATCGCGCCGCCAGACCGCCAGCTTCGGCGACGCGGAAGCGAGAGCCTCATCCAGAAAAGGCAGGGAACCGCATACCATACGCATACACTCCTCAAAACAAGGCCGCCCCGGAAAACGGCAACGGACGGAAAAGGACAGGATGCCACCGGGGTATGACAAAGAAAACGGCCTGTCAATTTACGCCGTCGATCTCGCGGCAAGCCTGAAATCGTTTCCTTTTCGGACGGGGCCCGCTCCCGCACTGACAAAAACGTCAATCCCCGTTTTCCAGGAACCTCAAAACCTCCCTTGCGTTGCGCCCGTTCTTCATATAATTGACAAGAAAATGTCGACAAAAAGGGAGAGAAAACGACATGCACAAACATTTGATCGCGGCTGTTCTCAGCCTCGCTGTGGCCCTGACCGGCGCTTCCGCCCTTGAAGCACACGCCAAAACGACCTTCGTCACCATCGGCACCGGCGGCATCACCGGCGTGTACTACCCCACCGGCGGCGCCATCGCCAAGATCGTCAACGCCAAGAAGGACAAGTACGACATCCGGGCGACGGTCGAATCCACCGGCGCGTCCGTGTTCAACATCAATGCGATCATGTCCGGCGATCTCGAATTCGGCATCGCGCAGGCCGACCGCCAGTATCAGGCCTACAATGGGCTTTCCGAATGGGAAGGCAAGCCGCAGAAGGATCTGCGGGCCGTGTTCGCGCTGGCTCCCGAAGCCGTCACCTTCATCGCCGCCGAAGACTCCGGCATCAAGTCGCTGAAGGACGCCAAGGGCAAGAGCGTCAACATCGGCAACCCCGGCTCCGGCAACCGCCAGAACGCCATCGACGTTTTCGAAGCCGCCGGCATCAATGTCGAAAAGGATCTCAAAGCCGAAAGCATCAAGGCCGCCGACGCGCCCCGCATGGTGCAGGACGGCCGCATCGACGGCTTCTTCTACACTGTGGGCCATCCCAACGGGAACATCAAGGAAGCCACCGCCGGCAAGCGCAAGTGCCGCATCGTCTCCATCCCCGACATCGAGCCGCTGGTCAAGAAGTTCCCCTACTACTCCCTCACCGAAATCGACATGAGCCAGTACCCCGAAGCCACCAACGCCAAGGAAAAGGTGGTGACCGTGGGCATGCTCGCGACCTTCGTGACCTCCGCCAAGGTGTCGGACGACGTCGTGTACGCCGTCACCAAAGAAGTTTTCGAGAATCTTGACGAATTCAAGAAGCTGCACCCCGCCCTCAACGGCCTCACCCGTGAAGGCATGCTCCAGGGCCTGACCGCGCCCATCCACCCCGGCGCCATGAAGTATTACAAGGAAGTCGGCCTGATGAAGTAGGCAAGGGGCGGATTCGTCCGCCCTTCGCTTCCTCCTGAAGCGTTCCGGCCGGGATTGGGCGTTCGTCCGATCCCGGCATCCTTGCACTCTTCTCCCGGGCGTCCGCTTGCCCCGGCCGCGCTTCCGCGCCGCCGTCACCTCAGCTCCATTTCTAGGGATTCACATGCCCCATACTCATAGTGAGCAGTCTCCAATCGGGGATGACTACAGGGAAAAGCTGGTCGCGGCCGAACACGGGCTGCGCGGCGACACCGTGGGCATCACCCGCATCATCACAATGGTCCTCGCGCTCTGCTGGTCGCTGTTCCAGCTGGCGTCGGCGAGTTTCCTGCTTCTCGACACGGTGTACATCCGCGCAATCCATCTGGCCTTCGCCATCAGCCTCGTCTACTTCAACATCCCAATGATCAAGATTTCGGGGACGTCGTGGCGCTGGGACCTGCGCATCCTGCTCGCCATGAACCGAGTCACCATCCTCGACTATCTGCTCGGCATCATTGCGGCGTTCTGCGCGCTGTACATCGTCGTCGACTATGAGGGAATCGCCTCGCGCGCCGGCGTGCCCACGACGCGGGACATCATTTTCGGGTTCATGCTGGTGGTTCTGCTGCTGGAAGCCACCCGCCGCGTCATCGGGCCCGCCCTGCCGGTCATCGCGAGCGTCTTCATCGTCTATGTCTTCACCGGACCGCACCTTCCCGATTTTCTCGCCTTCAAGGGCGCGTCCCTGTCCCGCTTCATCGCCCAGATGACGATGGACACGGAAGGCATCTACGGCGTGCCGCTGCACGTGTCGGCCACGGTCGTGTTTCTCTTCGTGCTGTTCGGCACCATGCTGGAACGCGCGGGGGGCGGAAACTTCTTCATCCAGCTCGCCATCAGCGGGCTCGGACGGTTCCGGGGCGGCGCGGCGAAGGCCGCCGTTCTCGGCAGCGCGCTCACCGGCGTGGTTTCCGGTTCGAGCATCGCCAACGTGGTCACCACCGGCACCTTCACCATTCCGTTGATGAAGAAGGTGGGCTATCCCGCGCACAAGGCCGCCGCCGTCGAAGTGGCCTCCTCCATCAACGGCCAGCTCGCCCCGCCGGTCATGGGCGCGGCCGCGTTCATCATCGCGGAATACGTCAACGTCCCGTACATCGAAGTCGCCAAGGCGGCGGCCATTCCGGCGTTCGCGGCCTATGCGGGCCTTCTGTGGATCACCCACGTCGAAGCCTGCAAGCTCGGCCTGCGCGGCCTGTCCAAATCCGAACTGCCGTCCTTCTGGAAGACGCTGCGCGAGGGCCTGCACTTCCTCATCCCCATAGGAATGCTCCTCTACGAACTGGTGGTCCTCCAGCACTCCGCCGAGCTGTCCGTGTTCCGGGCCATCGTGGTGCTGTCGCTCATCATGCTCGGGCAGCCGATCGTTCTCGCCATCCTGCACAAAAAGTCCAAACGGAAGGCATTCAAGGAAGGCGTCAAGACGCTTCTCCTGTCCATGTCGGCGGGCGGCAGCAATATGGCGGGCGTCGCCATGGCCACCGCGTCGGCGGGCATCATCGTGGGGTGCGTCTCGCTCGGCCTCGGTCAGCAGATTACGTCCTTCGTGGAAATCCTTTCCGCGGGCAACATCTTCCTGCTGCTCCTGATCACGGCGCTGGCGAGTCTGCTGCTCGGCATGGGCCTGCCCACCACGGCGAACTACATCATCATGGCCTCGCTGACGGCTCCCATCCTCGTGCAGCTCGCCTCGGGCTTCGTCATCCACGGCGTCGCGCTGGCGGTGCCGCTGATCGCGGCGCACCTGTATTGCTTCTACTTCGGCATTCTGGCGGACGACACGCCGCCGGTCGGCCTCGCCGCCTACGCGGCGGCGGCCATCGCGGACACTTCGCCCATCGCCACGGGCGTTCAGGGTTTCCTTTACGACATCCGCACCGCCATCCTGCCCCTGATGTTCATCTTCAACCACGACATCATCCTGTGGGGCATCAACAGCGTGCCCGAGGCGCTGTTCATCTACCTCATGACGGTGCTCGGCTGCATGGCCTTCGCCTCGCTGACGCAGGGCTGGTTCATTGCCAAGAACACGCTGGCGGACGCCCTCCTGCTGCTGTTCTCCACGGTCATCATGCTCTACCCGGCCCTGCTGACGGGCTTCTTCCTGCCGCATGACCAGCGGTACTGGGGCTACGTCATCGGCATGATCGTCATGGCCCTGCTTGCGTTCATGCAGTATTCGCGAACCCCCAAGGCCACGGAGGCGGCAGCATGAAAGCGAAGACGCCCTTTCGCCGCAAACGGCTGATCCAGACCCCCGGCACGCAGGTTCCCGTCACCGAGGTGCGGATCGAGCGGGAATTGCAGTGTTCGCGCTGCAAGGCCACCTTCCCGGATTATCTCGCCCGCTGTCCCGAATGCGGGAGCGAGGAATGGATCGGTCTTGTGGAGGTCAACCCCTACACGCGGATGCCGATGGAAACCTTCCTGAAAGCCTGCGGACATCTGCTCTGGCTCATCGGGACCGTGGGGTTCCTCGTGCTCCTGTGGCAGACGGACTCTTCCGACGCCGAGACGAACAAGCTGTTCGCCTACGCCGCCGTGCTGCTGCTCTTTTGCAGCGTGCTGTTCTCCGCCGCCTATTTCGGCATGAGCGAGATCATGCGCCGCATCCTCCGCATGCAGCGCCGCCTGCGCGCCTTCCACGAGAACTACCGCGACGACCAGCCCGGCGGCTGCAACGCCCGCACCTTCCAGCACAAGCTCGCCGTCCGCCGCCTGCAGGGCTACGGCACGCCCATCAACAAGATGCAGTAAACGAATGTGGGGGAGGGGAGAGGAAACCTTTCTGGAGAAAGGTTTCCTCTC
>CAUHBW010000126.1 GCA_959604115.1 uncultured Bilophila sp.
AACGTTGAGCTTTTCCAACGCCTCAAGAAGTTTCGTCGCCCCCAGACCGGAAATGTCCACAGCGGCTCCTTCGGCGTATCCTATTGATCCTCGCGAATCTTTTCAAGCAATCCGGCGGCCAGCTCCGCGCTCGCCCCTTCGCCTTCGGCCAGAGGGAGAAGCACGGCTTCGGCTTCGTCGTTCCGCCCGTCCAGCGTGTAGCACAATCCGAGAACGGCGAGCGCGTCCGCATCATCCGGCACGGCGACCAGCACTTCCTCTTTCATAATCCGTTCGGCCTCGGCGTACTCGCTTACGACGATATGGCTCATGGCCTTGCCGATGAGCGCGGGGGCGAATCCGGGACGGAGAGCAAGCACGCCCGCGTAGATGGTACGGGCGTCCGCCGCGTTTCCCATGTGGCACGCGGCATTGGCGACATCAAGCAGACGGCTGATCTGGGCATCGGACAACATGGCGAATCTCCGGTCATAAAAGGATACGGGCAACGGCCCGGTGCGCGGACGCACAAACGGGAGAAGGGGGGGCCCTTCTCCTCCGCGTTATCCGGCCTGACGCGCAAGCGCGGGATGGAGCCGCGCGCGGGCATCCGGGATGCGATCCCGGAGCCCTTGCGTGCGCCGGGCAACAGGCTCAGCCGGTGCGCTGGGCAAGGCTCTTCATCATGTCGGTCATGCTCTTGGTGACGGACGAGAGCGACTCCATCATCGCGTTGTACTGGCCCACCTCAAACTGGAGGGCCATCATGTCTTCAGGGCTGACCTCGTCCTGACTGAGCAGATCATTCATCTTCGTCTGAAGGGCTTCCCCCTTCTTGCCGATCGAATCAAGGCCGCTGTTGAACAGTTCGTTGACGTTCAATCCCGGCGTTCCGCTGGTACTGCCTACATTCATGGCTCCCTCGCTACGGTTGGAGAATTACCGGGCCATTCTGTCCACGGCGCGCAACGCCGCCTGAGTCGCCTCGCGGACGGCCTGCGCCACGGCCCACTCATCCGGAACCAGCCCCATGTCCATATGCCGCTTTACGGTTATATCCATATCCAGAACCTCGTTTCGGATGTCTTGCAGCCCCCTGCCGAGGGGATCATCCTCAAGGACATCCAGCACGGAAACCGTTGCGTCATTCATCGGAACCTCTCAGTCGATACACGATTATCCGTCCATCCTTGCGGAGCTTCAACGTCTTCACACCGATGGATTCGAGCACATAGCCTCCGGGGATGAGGCCACCCTCAAACACGCGCTGTCCCGTGCTCAGGCTGATGAAGCGCATGGGCTTCAACGTGACACCGGTGACCTGAAAACCGGAAACGCCGTCGTTCCGCTCCGTGCCGCCCTCCCCGGAGGAAGACGGCGCGGGGGAAGCCTCGTCCCGGGCTTCGGCCTGAGGATGGCGAGGCTTCTCGAACGAGGCGACGATCTCGAAAACCACGGGGACGCCGAGTTCCGCCCGGACCCTGTCCAGCGTCTCGTCGAGCCGCCTGCGCTGATCCACGTCGAACCGTCCGGCCAGCTCCACCTTGCCGGGCAGATACCGGGACTGCACGAAGGCCAGATCCGCCGCTTTCAGAAGCGGAAGCAACGCGGCCTCAACCGCGTCGGCGTGGCGGATGGAACGACTCAGACGGCTCCACACGGTTTCGCCGTGCAGTTCCGGCACATCGTCGCGGACGGCGGAAAAGGCCCACTCCTCCACCAGACCGTCCTTCATGTACCCGGAAACGATCAGACCGTCTTGCGGACTGTCCGTCTTTTCCTGCACGGAAAGCGAAAAGCCCCGGCTGGCGAACGCGGACGCGACCGCATCAACCCGATCTCCGCGGACCGCCACGTCGAGATATACGGGATAATGCACACCTTGTGCCAATCGCAACACTCTGGCCCGCTCCGCGTCGTTGAGCAGCACTCCCTGTATGACGACGCCCTGCCCCTGCGGCGTCACGACTAATGTCGTAAAGCCGTTTTTTGTGACAATTCTTTGTATTTCCTCAACTCTCCTGTTGGCATCCGGCACACGTCCCTCATAGGAAAAGGTCAGTCCGCACAAGCCGAGCAGGATCAGAAACAGCAGCGCCAACTTCCGGGGCGGCAGGGAACGCAGCTTTGCCCACAGGCCGTTGCCAACGGCGTTGGCAGCCGCAGCTGTCTCCGTTTCGGACAGCGACAACGGATCCTCGAGCAGGATCACGTCTTCCTCGACAGGGTTCGGGGGCGTTTCCGCCTTTCCTGAGACCGAGCGCCGCTCCTGCAAACGCACGGCGACCTGCCGCCACGCATCCGACGATTCGTCGGGAAGCGCCCATGCGAAGCAGGTCAGCCCCAGAAAAAACGGCGTCCGCTCCGGAATGTCCGCTCCGTCGGGCGGCACAGGGTCGCCGTCCAACGTCACTTCGCTGTCGAGCGGGATAACCCGCACCGATACCTTCTCTTCCGCAATCGCAACGGCAAAGACGGCGTGCCGGGCCGCGACCGAGGTGTCCTGAAGGATGATGTCGCAGGAATCGTCCGAACCGACGAGCTGTTCCCCCGCAGGCAAGACGAGTTCAGCCCCCAGATGGGGGCCAGAGAAAACACGGAAGAGAACGACGTCGGATACGCTCATAGAGTACCCGCCGACGATTGCGGCCGTACGATGACCGGCGCCTGTTTCACGGGTGGGGAAAGCGGAACCGCCGTGGCGGGCGTCACGTTCTGATCCAGTTGGGGCCGTTTGCGGGAACACCCGCTCTGCGGCGTTGCCGGGACACGTTCCTCATAGTCGGCCTGCGTCGGAGAGCGGTGGAAGCTCGGCTCGTCCACGCGATCCGGCGTGGTGGGGATCTCGTCCAGATGAATGACTTTCGGCGTGATGAGAATCAGGCGCTCCATGCGCTTGGTTCCCTTGTTCGTCGTCTTGAACAGGTTCCCGAGGACGGGGATGTGCATGAGGATCGGAATTCCGCTGGCGTCCGTGGACTTCTGCTCGTAGTAATATCCGCCGATGAGCAGGCTCTGCCCCGCGCCCACAATGGCCTGCGTGTTGATCTTGGTCTGCTTGATGGGCGGAACGCCCGTGGCGGAGGACGGCGTATCGCCGCTGTCGTTCTGATCGTCCTGCACGCCGACCGCGAGCTTGATGGAGGTTTCCCCGCGTTCGTTGCGGATGATGTGCGGGGTCACGCGCAACACCGTCCCGGCCTCGACCTTGAACAGATCCACGGCCTGGTAGCCTTCCACCTGAATATAATAGGTGGTGGTGTTCTCCAGCGAAGCCTGCACGTTATCCACGGTCAGCACCGAAGGCCGTCCCAGCATCCGCGCTTCGCCTTCGGCTTCAAGAGCCTGAATGCGGGCAAGGAAAAAGTCCGCCCCGTGCGTGTAGATGGTGGAAAGATTCATGCCCGTCCCGGACGGGGAACCCATATCCGGCAGGGGAGAAAAGCTGTTGCCGTCGCCAGAAAATTCGCCGCCCGTGCTCCAGCCCTTGTCCCGAGCGTTCGCGCCCTGATAGGTGACGCCGAGATCGCGCTTGAAGTCGGAGTCGATATCTACGATGGCGGCATGGATTTCCACGAGCTCCACGGGCTTGTCGAGATCGCCGATCACCTTGGCGTAATAGGGCATACGATATTCGACGTCATTGACCAGCACCGCGTTGACGCGCGGATCGGCCATAATGTTGACCTGCGTGACGTTCTGCGAACCGGATGGAGCCTGCCCTCCTGCCTGCTGCGGTGCGGAAGCGGTTTCTGGAGCCAGCGGCGTCACCCGGCCCTGCGCCGCAAGTCCCGTGCCGGAGAGCTTGTCGACCGTGGCGGTATCCTGCGTGACCCGCGTAGCCGAGTTGGGCGAACCGGTGACCATGGCCCGGAGGATGCTCGCCACGCCGGGAATGGTCACGGTCTTGTCCATGCTGCTGACGGTCATGTCCTCCGCCCACGCGTACTTGAGCGGGAACACGTTCATGACGAAATTGGAGGTCTGGGCCTCCTCGAAGGCGGTTACGGCGGCCATGATCTGGCTGAGGTAGGCCGGAGGCCCGGTCACGACGATCATTCCGCCGCCGGGGGCCAGCGTCGCGGGAAGCTGAGGCGAAAACACGGCCGACTGCCGCAGCATCTGGAACAGGCGATCCGCGCTCATGACCTTTGGGGTGATGAACGTGCGGGAGATGTCGGATTCGTTGTAAAAATACAGAGTCGAGCCGAGGCGGTACCACGTCACGCCGAACGCGGCCTGCATGCCGCTCAGGAAGGTATCCGGCGGCACGGCGTCGAAACGCCCGCTCACCTTGCCGACCACGCTGGGCGAGAACGAGGCTCCGAGTCCCTGCGAGCGGGCGAAATTCGTGAGGATGGAAGTCAAATCCTCGTCATCGGCATAGTGGGTATACGGCTGCGAGAACCCGCCCCGTGCGGCGAACGAAGGGCACGGGACAAGACACACCCCCAGAACAAGAACCAGAATCAGCGAAAAGACACCACAAAACCGCATCAGCGTCCCATGCTCCATTGCATGCCGGAAAACGAGAACGGCGAGAACGAAGCCGCCGCTCCGCCCTGTACCTGTTTCTTCCACCATGCGAGGTCATTGAGAAAATCCTTGGCATGCCGGGGCATGGAGTCAACCGCGGCGACATCCAGCGGAATCATGAGATGCAGGGCCAGCCTGCCTTCCTCCACCGAAAGCACCGTCCGCCGGGTACGGGCGGCGGCGACGGCTCTGGAGGCGCATTTCCGCAACAGTTCGTCGGCGTCTCTCTCCCCATCGGGAAGAGGCCCCAGATCCGCGTGCAGGATACCCGTCCGACCGTCGGGAGAGAACAGGCTCATATCCAGATCCCCTTCAAGACGGAAGCGAAAAACGCCCCCCGCGTCCGGTGAAGCCTTTTTCCAGCCCGCCGCCGAGGTGATAGCATCCGCAGATTCTTGCAATAAAGCCATGCTGCCTCCTGAAAGGAGAACTATGCGGTCTTCTCCACTCCCTGTCAATCACACGCGGATGCCGCGGACGACGGACGTCGGGGGTTCCCCGTCCGGACGCCGTTCCTTCGCGCATTCGTCAAGCTGGCGATCGATGGTTTCCACGCGCCTGCCTACGGCCTCGACCTGCCGCCGCTCGGCGTCGGTCAGCGCATCCCACGAACGGCCTTCGGCTTGGAGCCGCTCCGCGATGACGACCAGCTCTTCCGAGCACGCGCACAACTCTTCCAGAAACCGATCATGTTGTTCGCTGTTTCTGGTATTCATGGGGAGCCCCCCTTCGCCTTGCCGGTTGCCGGCCGTTTGCTAGTTGTAGTGCATATCCGGGACGGAGGAAATGCCGTTACGGGAACAATAGAGAGCGAGCCGTTCCTGCGGCATATCCACCCTCGCGGTCATGGATGTTGCCGTTGTTGTCGTTTCCACATGAACGCTCTTCACCCCACTGTTCGCATAATACGGTGTAAAGACAAAGACGTTGCCTTCGTTGTTCTGTACAGCCACACTTTCTCCGGCGGGGGTGATCGCCTTAGCCGAGGCGACCGAAATCGCATTCATAACGCTCCGAATGCTCGCCCCACCGCCGTTTTCCTGTACGTTGTTCGGGGAAATGTCCGCAATCCGCTGCGTGCCGATACCGTCAACAGGCATGGTCATTTTCCTACCCCAGAATCCGCGAACGGGTCTGGTTCATGTTTTGCTGGATGGCGTCCTGCGTGGAAATGGACTTCTGGATCACTTCGGACAGACTGTCGTTGATGCTCTTCAACGCGTCGCGGCTGGCCCGCATCCGTTCCTGATCGGCCTCCATTTCCTTCATGGCCGCGTCGTACTGCGCGCCGACGAACTCTCCAACGGATCCGATGATGCCGCTGACGCCCTGCCCCAGCTGGGACATGGACTGCCCTATGACGCCATAGGCATGCGACTTGTTCCCTAAAGCGTTGGTCTTTCCATCCAGCGTGTTCATTTGCGCCTTCACATCCGTCATATCAGCCTTCAGCGACGCCTTCCGGCTCGAATATTCCATATTGAACTGTTTCAGGTCGTCGCCCGTCAGATTCTGCGACATGTCTTCCCGGATGGCTTTCAAGTCTGCCTGCTTATTCGCGATATCCGTCTGCTGCTTGCCGAGGGCCCCTTGTTCCCCGGTCAAGGCGCCCTGCTGCCTGCCGATATCCAGCTGCTTCATGCCCATACCGAACTGGGCCGCTCCCATGCCGATGTTGATAACCCCGGACACGACGCCGCAGGCAAGCTGCGCCACGGCCTTCTTGCGGATTTCGTCGGCCTGCTGCTCCATCGACAAGACGATGCTGTCGGTTTGCGCCTTTATGACTTCGCGGTTTTCCCTGCGCTGTTCCGCGCTCATTTCCGTAATCAGCGCGTTGATGCTCGCCATCGGCGAAGCCACGCCCACCCAGCCGCCAAGCGATCCGGAAGAGCTTTTCGGCGGGGAGAGTGTCGGCAAATCGTTGCGGACCTGCGCTGCGGCCTCCTGAAAGGAAAGCCCCGCATCCATCGCAGCCTGCAGTTCCTTGTCCACGGTGGTTCGGGAAACATTGGCCGTTCCCGCATCGTTGATCAGTTGATTGTAGATTTGCTGCTGATCGGAAGATAATCCCTGTATGCCTGACATATGCGTATCCTTTTGATGACGGCCCTCCGACGGTCAGGCCGCAGATCTTTCCGCAACGGACGCCAATCCGGGAATTCCCGGATTGGCCCATGCAGAGGCGGCACCGCCTTTTAGGCCATGTTCGGCGCCACGTTCGTCAGGACGGCCGTCTGCGCCTGATTGCAATCCTCAACGAGGTTGTTGACATCTTCAACCATCTTTTCGGCGCGCTCCATGATCCCCTTCAGGAAATCAAGTTCCATGTCCTGCGCCTGCTGGATGCGTTCGAGAATGGCTTCCAGATCCTTCGTGTCGGCATAGCTTGAGGAAATCTTGTAATCGTACACGGAACCGGCGATATTCGTCGCTCCGCTTCCCATCTGTACGACGCCGTTGGCGATATTCGTCGCCTTGAGCGAGATGTCGGCTATCTTCGACAGGGTTTGCTTGGCGGACGACGCCGCGGAAGAGAGGGAGCCGCCTAAGGTCAGGCCGATGCCGACGACGGTAATGAGCAGCTCGGAGACCATTCCGGCAATGTTGGCGGCATCCTCGGAAACCCCGGCGGCCTGCAACCCGGCGCTGATGCCCGCGCTGATGCTGAACTCGCCGTCGGTCGCCTTGCTCACGATGCTGTTGATGGACATGGTGAGCATGACGGCCCCACCCGCAATGAGCATTGGGTTTCCGGTCGCGATGCCCGCCGCAAGAGTGGCGAAGCTGGCGATGGCCCCGACGATCATGCCGACCCAACTGAAGATTTCCTTGAAAATGTCGAGAACGCCCTTGGATTTCATGGAGTCGAGCCGTTCCATGATCTCTTCGAGTTTCTTCTGGTTGGCCTCGGCGCGCTCCTCTCCCTTGGCTTCGATGGAGGCCACGCCGTCCTTGGTGGCCTGCGTGCGCGTTTCGTTGCTGAGCATCTGGGCCAACGTTTCCAGCGAAAGCCCGCCCGCCGTGGGCGGGGCCAGCGTAGGCAGATCCGAAGCAGCGGACGCGGATTCGGAGGAGGCTCCCGACACATCCGGCAGGGTTATCTCCTTCAGAGCTTTTTTGACGGCTTCCTGGAGGTTGTTGACCTCCAGCCCTCCGGCAAGCTCCATGAACTTCGCTCCGCCGAGGAAATCGACTGAACTGGGCATGGCGACCTCACTTTCCGGCTTGTTCCAGAATGGCGAGCATGGCCGAAGCCTTGCCGTGCGCGGCCTGATGTTCGGGATTGTCCGCATCGCCCATGGACAGCGCGGTGACGAACGATCCCTTGGCCTTCTCCCGATCGCCCATCTTGAGGAAGCACAGGCCGGCCTGCACGACGGGGATGGGGCTGGCGAGCGCTTCCATCGCGGTGCAGAGGCCGTAGGCGTCCACGGCCTCCTTATATTTGCCGTTGGCCTGACGGCTTCCGGCAAGCCCCATCCAGAAACGGGGGTCGTTGTGATCGTACAGGCATAATCCGGAAAAGACGGTTTCGGCGTCCTTGTAATTGCCGGACGTGTACAAATTGTAGCCAAGGCCGTAGAGAGCTTCCAGCATTTCCTGCGAAACGTTGCAGACGTCCCCGATGGTTGCCCCGTTCAGGACGGCCCTGGCCATGGATTCGAGTTCTTCCTGGGTGAGTTCACCTTGCGTAGCGTTCTGTTCTGCCATGAAAGTCCCCTCCGGGGATAGCCGCCGCGGCGGAAAAGGGTTACTGGCCCCGCGCCACACTGGTAAGCGTCTGCATACCGGACTGGATGGCCGAGTTCGCGCCCTGCGTATAGGAGTTGTACTGGCCCATGAAGTCCTGCACATACACCATCAGCGTCTGGATATCCGTGCCGATGTTTTCCTGATACGATTGCAGGGACTGAATCGCCACGTCCCACTCGTCACCGTTGTGCAGGTTATCGTTGCCCGTCTTGTCATAGGCCAGATTATTCTTGTTCATGAAGCTCACGATATCGTCGGGCATCGTGGTGCAACCGCCCGAACTTTTGGCGTCCGCCTGAAGCTGGCGGCAACGCTGGAGCATGTCGGCCACTTCCTTCTGTTCATTCTGGGCATCCTCGACCTGGCTGATGTAGCCGAGGGCCGAGTCCTTGGCCGACGCGGCCAGTTCCATCTGCAGCTTGGCGAAAATGAAGTTTACGCTCGTACATGTGCCGAGGCTGTCCACACCGCTGACGCTTCCCGAACCGCCGACTCCACCAACACCCTGACTCATAAGAAAACTCCTGTAGTAAAAGATTAAAGACGAACAACGCCACGGCGTCCAGCGCCGGGAGCCTTGCCCGAAGAGGGCTTGTTCAGGGCGGCCTGCGCCTTGCGGGCTTCCCCGGCGCGCCTGGCCTCTTCCTTGGCCTTGGCGACGAGCGCCTCCACTTCGGGCGTCATCGTTTCCTGCTGTTTGAGATCGTCCTCCGTCAGCCCCATGCTTTTCAACTGGGCATCGAACTTCTGGTTGAGACGGGAAAGCTCGTCCTTGAGCGCTTCGAGCTGCGCATCCTGAGCCTGAAGATCTTTTTCCGTAAATGCCATCGCTGTTACTCCTCTTCGTTTCTGACCCACTTTTAGCAGATTCCGTGCCAAGACGGCGAACCGAGCTATTACGGGCTTCCAGCGCCTCGCAGCCTCGTTGCCGCGCCTTCGCCAGCCAACGTTATTGGCAGACGTACACACGCCCCTCTCCAACGTTGTCGGCACCTTTTCTAGAGATATTACTGGAAAATACTACAGCGGGTTGCCCAGATCAATCGAAAACTGAATGCTTGTAAGACACTTCGGCCTATGATACTCAATGTCAGATTATTGGCATAG
>CAUHBW010000127.1 GCA_959604115.1 uncultured Bilophila sp.
ACACGTTGGCGATCAGGGGCAGGCGGGTCATGTCCCGCGCCGCGTGGAGCAGGCTGAGCCGTTCGTCCATGCTCAGGGCCGTGAATTCGCCGATGCTCCCCATGAGCAGGATGCCGTCGATTCCGGCGTCCGACAGGCGGGCGAAATGCTTTTCCAGCGCGGCGAGATCGAGTTGCCCATCCTTGCCGAACGGCGTGACGGACGGGCACCACACCCCCGCGTATTTCTTTGATTCCAACATGATGCCTCCTGCCTGTTGCGAGGGAATCCCTCTGATGTTCCGCAGCCCTTCCGTCTGGCGGGGACAGGCCGCCTCCCCATGCTGAAGCGGCTTTACTCCGCCGGAACGAAGCTCCCCGCCAGGCGGAAGGGCTGCGGACGGTTACTCTTCGCTCACCAGCCTGACGTAGACCGCGCCGTACAGGACAACGATCACGAAACAGCACAACGGCAGGATGAACGCCGTGGCCGTGTGCACGTGATCCGCGATCAGCCCCATGAAGTACGGCATGATCGCCCCGCCCACGATGGCCATGATCATGTACGAGCCGCCGAGCTTTTTCTTCGTGCCGAGGTTCTTGGTCCCCATCGCGAAGATGGTGGGAAACATGATGGAAATGAAGAAGAACACCGCGATGAGCGCGATCACCGACACGTAGTCGATGGCCGCAAACACCACCGCGGTCAGGATCACGCAGACGATGCCGTAGATCATGAGCAGCTTCGCCGGGACGACCCGGGTCATGATGCCCGTGCTGACGAACCGCCCGATGAGCAGACAGAGCATGGCCACGGACAGGAAGAACGCGCCCTGCTGCGCCGTACCGCCGGGCCAGCATTCGATGCTCAGGTTGATGAAGAACGCGCCTATCCCCACCTGCGCCGCCACGTAGACGAACTGCGCGAACACGCCCGCGAGGAATTCCCTGTGCGCCAGCATGGAATGTTTGCCGGACGCCTCTTCCGCCTCCTCGCTCTCGCGCAGGTCGGGCAGGTCCGTTTTGGCGAACAGGATCGCCAGCAGGATCACCACGCAGGCGATGCCCACATAGGTCAGCCTGACCGCCTCCAGCCCGCCGCCCCCGGCGCTCTCGTCGCCGCCGAAAAACAGCAGCCCGCCGAGCAGCGGCCCGGTGAACTGTCCGAGGCCGTTGAAGGACTGCGAGAGGTTGAGCCGGGTTTCCGCCGTTTCCTGCGAACCGAGCGCGGAGGAATAGGAATTCGCCGCCGTTTCCAGACACCCGAGCCCCAGCGCGATGACGAACAGGGCGAACAGGAAGAAATGGAAACTGGCCGCGCCCGCCGCCGGGACGAACAGCAACGCCCCGATCGCGTACAGGCACAGGCCGCACAGGATGCCCGCCTTGTATCCCTTCCATTCCATGAACAGCCCGGCGGGGATCGCGATGACGAAATAGGCTCCGAAATACGCGGCCTGAATGAGACCGGACTGCGCCTTGGACACGTTGAGCGTCATCTGGAAATGCTTGTTCAGCACGTCGATCAGCCCGTAGGACAACCCCCACATGAAAAACAGGGTCGTCACGAGGATGAACGCCTTGCGATAGTTCGGACTGGTTATCTGGCTCACGGCGCACCTTCCTCAGCGCGCCGTCAGGGTGCGGTCGAGGTGGGTGTAGCCGCCGTCCACCACGACCCACTGGCCCGTGGTATGCGACGACAGCGGAGACAGCAGGAAGACCGCCGCGTTCCCCATTTCCTCAACCGTGGTCATGCGATGGCCGAGGGGGATGTTCCGCACGATGGTTTCCAGCTTGGCCTCCGGATTGGGGAACGTATGCACCCACCGTTCGTAGAACGGGGTCCAGACCTCGGCGGGCACGAGCGCGTTCACGCGGACGCCGTCGTCGAGATACGTGGCCGCCCATTCGCGGGTCAGGGACAGGATGGCACCCTTGGCGGCCGTGTACCCGCTGGTGTTGCCCTGCCCGGTGAGTGCGGTCTTGGAACTGAGGTTCAGGATGGTCCCCTTGCTCCGTTTCAACTCGCCGATGCAGTAGTGCGCCATCGTGTAGTAATGGATGAGATTCCGTTCAAGCGACATCCGGAACGCGTCCACTCCTGCGTCGAGGCTCACGTTGTCGTTGCCTCCGGCGCAGTTCACCAGCCCGTCGATGCGGTCGAACATCGCCACGACTTCCTGCACGGCTTCCGCGCAGGCCCGTTCGTCGGTCAGCTCCACCTGTATGAAATGCATCTTCGGCTGGAGCGCCCGGACTTCGGCCCGAAAAATGTCCTGCAACGGGCTGCGGCCCAAAACCACCGGGATCGCGCCTTCACGCGCCAGCGCGATGGAAATGCCGCCGCCGATGCCGGTTCCGCCCCCGGTTACGAGAAACACCTTGTCTTTTATCCGCAAATCCATAGCAACCCCCAGATGGTTAGAGAGTGAGCCCGTATACGCGACGGGCGTTGCCGCCGAAGACGGCCTCCCGCTCGGTTTCGGAGAGGGACGCCGTCGCCGCTTCCGCAAGTCCCCGCACCTGCCCGTAACTGCCGGACAGCAGGCACACGGGCCAGTCCGATCCGAACAGCAGCCGCTCCGGGCCGAAACATTCCAACGCGACGTCGAGATAGGGGAGCAAATCCCGCTCCTCCCACGCGCGCCACGGAGCCTCGGTAATCAGCCCGGACAGCTTGCAGCTCACATGCTCCAGCGCCGCCAGCGGCCTGACGCGTTTGCCCCACTCCGCCGCGCTTTCGTGGCGGACGTCGGGCTTGCCGAGATGATCCAGCACCAGCGGCCCCAGATCGTGCCGCCCGCAGAACGCCGCGGCGGCGGGAATATCGTGGGAACGGATCAGCACTTCGTAGACCTTGCCGCGCCGCTGAAGCCGTTCCACGCCCCGGTTGAAGCGCCCGTCCTCCAGAAACGCCGAAGGAGACGGCTCGTCCTGCACCTGATGCCGATAGCCCTTGAGCACGGCGGACGACGCCCGAGCTTCGAGCCGGGCCTCCAGATCGTCGGCGCGCAGATCGATCCAGCCGACGACCGCCAATATCCACGGATAGGTTGCCGCAAGCCCGAGCAGAAAATCCGTCTCGGCCTCCGTGCCCCTGGCCTGCACGGCCACCGTGCCGTACACGCCCTGCCCGTCCAGCTCCAGCCGCAGCTCGTCGGGCAGGAAATCCCGTTTCAGCACGTCCATGCCTTCGCCGATCCAGCCGTACTCTTCGGCCCCGTACCGCCAGAAATGCTGATGCGCGTCCACGCGCCGCACCTTGTCCATCGCGTTCTCCTTTCGTTCCTCTCTCCCGGACGCCGGGCGGTCCGCGCCCGTTACAAACGTCCTGGGAAGATGAGGAGAGGGGGTCCGGGGAAGGGGGGAAGAACGCCTTTCTCCAGAAAGGATTCTTCTTCCCTCCCCGGGGCGTAGCCTGTCCCTACAGCGACACTTCGCGCTTCCAGAACAGGAAATCGTGCTGTCCGAGCCGGTCGGCCTTGACCGTGTAACGCCCGCTGGCCGTATCGATGGCCTTTTCGAACAACCGGTCGGCCACCTCGGGAATGGGCACGCCTTCGATGACCGGCCCGCAATCAAAATCAATGAGGTCGCTCATCTTCTCCGCAACGGCCGTGTTCGTCGCCACCTTGAGCACCGGCACGATGGGATTCCCGGTGGGCGTGCCCAGACCGGTGGAGAACAGCACCACGTTCGCGCCGGAAGCCACCAGCCCGGTGACCGCCTCCACATCGTTGCCGGGCGTGCACACCAGCGACAGGCCGGAATCCGGCATGGGCTCCGCATAGTCGAGCACCGCGCTCACCGGGGCCTTGCCGCCCTTCTTCGCCGCGCCCGCCGACTTGATCGCATCCGTGATCAGCCCGTCATGGATGTTGCCGGGGCTCGGATTGTCCGAAATGGACGTCCCGCAAGCGTTGGCGGCGGCTTCGTACCGGCGCATGAGTTCAAGGAAACGAGCCTTGTCTTCCTTGCGGATGCAACGGGAAATCATGTTGGCCTCGACGCCGCACAGTTCGGGGAATTCCGCCAGCGCGGACCCGCCGCCGAGCGTGACCACCCGGTCCGAAACCTCGCCGATGACGGGGTTGGCGGAAATGCCGGAAAAGCCGTCCGAGCCGCCGCATTTCACCCCGAGCTTGAGCTTCGAGAGCGGAACCGGCCTGCGCTCGACCAGATCGGCGGTCTTGAAGTGCGCCACCGTCTTGCGGACCGCCTCCTCCATCATCTTCGCCTCGCTGGACCAGTCCTGCTGGCGGAACAGGAGACAGGGCTTGTCGAAGCCGAGGTTCCGTTCCCGCAACGCCTCCTGAAACAGGCCGATCTGCGCCTTTTCGCACCCGAGGCTGAACACGGTCAGGCCCGCCACGTTGGGATGGTCCGCGTAGGCCGCGAGCACCCGGCACAGCGTCCATGCGTCCTGCGCCGTGCCGCCGCACCCGCCGTTGTGGGTGATGGCCCGGATGCCGTCGATGTGGGGGAACGGACGGGGCGCGAGCGCGCAGCCCTTGCCGCCGACGAGGGAGCGTGTGAAGTCCGCCAGATGGTCCCCGGCGTATCCGAGGGGGCGTTCCAGCGCGTCGCGGAGCTTCAGGGCGTTGCGGTTCTCGCAGAACACCAGCGGAACGATCAGCCAGTAGTTGGCCGTGCCCACACGGCCGTCGGGGCGGATCACGCCGTCAAAGGTCCGGTTCGCCCAACGGGAGACGTCCGGAGGCGTCCACATGTAGGGCGTGGCGTCGTCCAGCTCCACTTCCGCCGCGTAGTGCGTCACGTTGTCCACAGTGATGCGCTCCCCGGCCTGAAGCGGCGCGACGGCCTTGCCCACCGGCACGCCATACAGGGTCACGACGCCGCCCACAGGCACGGGCTCGCTGGTGAACTTGTGCTTGGCGGGCACGTCGGTCACAAGCCGGATATTCCGCCCGGCGGACTCGACGGCTTCGCCCTCCGCCAAATCGCGCAGGGCCACAATGAGATTGTCTTTGGGATCGATACGAAGGATTCTGTGCATGTCCGCATCCTTTTGGGTGGGGAGTCCGCCCGGCATGGGCCGAACGCGGCGTCGGCCCACGGGCGTGCCCGCCGATCAGCGCGCGCAAAAAAACGGAAAGCCGGATCACACATCCGACTTTCCGTTTATAATATACTGAAATAAAAGATAAATGATTATATGATGACGCTAACGCCGTATGGAATGAGAAACCCGCCTTTGGAAAAGGCTACAAGGAACAGCTCCCCCCGCCCGTGGTGAAAACGGACAGAGGCCGCTCGGTATAGATGCGGAAACTGCCGTTGGGATCGCTGTCGATGAACACGTTGCCGACCTGATCGAGCAACTTCTGTTCCATGCAGAAATGGAATTCCCCGATGTCCATCGTAAAATCGCCGTCTTCCGGTTCATCCAGAACCAGTTCGAAGTTCGTGCTGTGTCAGCCGCTGGAGCCCTTTTCGATACGGATCGTGCGATCCGCCTTGCGTCCCCGGAACGTCTTCAGATCGTCGAGGACGGAGTCGGACAAGGTAATCATGTTTGCCTCCCTGTTGGGTAGTCGTCGCCGGAACGGACCGGCGGGCATCTTCGCCGTGCGGACACAGCATATACGGAATGCGGCATGTTGGAAAGCCGGCGGAGGAGCCGTTGGGGAGAGGGAAGGGAACCTTTCTGAAAAAATATCCCCCTGTTTCCTTCCCAGGACTTTTGACGGCGGACGGCGGGACAGCTTCGCCCGCAACGTCGGACCGCGCAACGGTTCCTTTCGGAGCGGAAAGCTCTAGGAGACTTCAAGGCCGTTCCGGTGTAGGGTCAAAGAGAAAAGGAAGCGATTCGGGAGGATGGCGATGAAACAGCATGCCATGAAGCTGGCGCGCGGCGTCAGCACGGAACTTGAGGACGCCTCCGGGGCCAGAGGGACGGAAGACGAACTGTTGTGGCTGGACATGCAGGGCAACGCGGAAGAGCTGACGCACTTTCTCCGCGACCGGCAGATCCCGCCGTTCATCCGGCGGCGCGTGCTGTCCTCGCAGCGGTTCCCCTCGGTATTCTCGGGAGCGGACTACGTGCTCCTGAGCGTTCCCGCCCGCCGGACATGGGAACAGAAGCGAGCCGTGTCCATCACCTTCCTGCTGTTCGCGCACGAGGTCATCACACTGTGCCGGGACGACGGCTACAACTTCGCGAGCGAACGCAAGCAGATCGCGGAAGGCGAAATCTCGGGTATCGGCTCGGCTTCGGACCTGTTCGTATACCTGCTCGACAGCCTGCTGGAAACCAACATCGTCGGCTTCATCCAAGCCCGCTCCCAGACCGAAAGCCTGTCCGCGCACGTGGACAACGCCACGGGCAGGATTTCCGAGCGCGTCATCCTCGACACCCGCCGCCAGATCAACCATCTCGTCAACCAGTTCGAGGATTTTTTCTACGGCCTTGCGGACCTGCACGCGCTCACGCCCCACCCGATGCTCTCCGACTCCGTGCGCGAACGGCTGCGGGACATCAGGGACGCCCAGAACCACGTCGCCAAGAACGCGCTCCGGCTCGTGGGGCGGCTCTCGGAACTGCTCCAGCACTGCCAGTTCATGCTCCAGCAGCAGACCGACCAGCGGCTGCGCCAGCTTACGGTGCTCTCGGCGATCTTCATGCCGCTGACGCTGATCACCGGCATTTACGGAATGAATTTCAGCTATATGCCCGAAACGGGCTGGAAGTACGGCTACTATGTGACGCTGGCGGGGATGATCTGGCTCGCCGTGTTCCTGTGGGTCGTGCTCAAGCGCAAGGGCTGGTTCCGGTAACGCGCCGAGAGCGGATTGCCTCTGAACGGCTTCACTTTTCAAAGGAGCTTTCCGCCGAAAAACAGGAGCTCGGCGGCATCCACGCCGCCTCGCCGCTTCGCGTTCCAACATTTCGACCTTGAAGGGCTCTAGCGGGACGCGAAGGCCAGCGCGAGCGCCAGCGTGAGAAAGACGCACCCGGCGACGCGATTCATAAGCAACTGGGCGCGCACCGAACGGTTGAACCACGCCGCCATCCTTCCGCCGAGCGCGGCGATGGCTCCGAACACGAGGAGGCAGGCCAGTTCGTACAACCCGCCGAGCTGGAGTATCTGGAGGGTGGGATGCCCGTGTTCCGGCCTGACGAACTGAGGCAGCACGGCGAGGCAGAACAGCGTGACCTTGGGATTGGTGATGTTGGAAAGGAAGCCGCGCCGGTACAGCGTCCCGTAGCCGGGAAACCGCGACTGGGTCAGGGACGCCCGGAACACGCCGCTGCGGAAGGACTGATACGCCAGATACAGCAGGTACGCCGCGCCGAGCAGCTTGAGCGCGGTGAACGCCGCCTCCGAGGTCTGGAACAGCACCGCGACCCCGAGCGCGACCGCCAGCGTGTGCCCGAGCAGGCCGGTCATCAGCCCGAAGGTCGTGAGCAGCCCCGCGCGCATCCCGTACAGGGACGATTGCGTGAGCACGATGATGACGTCCGGCCCCGGCGTCATCGCCATGAGCAGCGACGCGAAAAAGAACGTCCAGATCGTTTCCAGAGAAAGCATGGAACCTCCGCAGGGATTGCTCTACCGGAAAGCGCCGGGGGATTCAATCCACGGGGAGGAACGCGCACGGAGCCCCACCTTCCGCACGGCACCTTTCCGTCCGCGCCGAAGTCGCGTAGCCAATGCTCCATCGGCGAACAAGGAAAACTCTCCATGCTCGGACTCATGCGATCAGCGGAAGGCGCGCCGCGTAACGGCGCCGTCCCAAGCGCGGGGGCGCGGCTCAAGGAAGGGCGCCCTTCTCCGGTACGGACGGCGGCGTTCCCGAGAGCCGTTCCCGGATTCGTCCGCTACGGCATCAGAAAATCGCGCTCAAACACGTCCGCAGGCACAGGACGCCCGAACAGGAACCCCTGAATGTAATCAAGGTTCATCGGACGCACGCGCTCGAACTCCTCTTCCCGCTCCACACCCTCAAGACAGACCCTGATGTTCACGTCGTGGCAGAGCTCCACCACGAACCGGATGAACGTGGCGTCGAAACGGCTGCTCAGAATGTCCCGGACAAAGGTGCGGTCGATCTTGACCACATCCGCCGGGGAATTCTTGAGCATGCCCAGCGAGGAATAGCCGGTGCCGAAGTCGTCCATCGCGATGCGGATGCCGAGATCGCGGATATCCCTGAAAATGGCCTGCGTCCGCTCGTTCTCCCGGATCATACAGCTTTCCGTGAACTCCACCACCAGATTCGCGGGCGACAGGTCCAGCCTGTCCAGCGTATCCCGGATGAACGGGACCATATTGTCGGACGTGACCTGCAAATACGAAAGGTTGACGCTGACCACAAAGTCGGGCCGCACCGCCGTCCACGCCTTGCACTGTTCGGCGGCCTTGCGGAACACCCACTTGCCGAAGGGGACGATGAGCCCGCTCCGCTCCATCAGCGGAATGAATTCGCCGGGCGAAACGCCGCCGTACTTGCCGCTGGTCCAGCGGGCGAGCGCCTCCGCGCCGACCACCCGCTGCGTCCCGGTGGCGACTTGCGGCTGAAAGAACAGCTCGAACCCTTCAAACCGGCGTTCGATGCTCTCGCGCAGCAGCTCGATCAGTTCCAGCGACCGTATTTCCTGCGTCAGGATGTCCCGGCTGAAAAACACGATGCGGTTTTTGCCGAGCTTCTTGGCGTGCTTGAGGGAATAGCTCGCATATTGCAACAAATCCTCGTATCCGGAGGCGTCCTCCGGATAGCTCGCGCTGCCCGCCGAGACGGTGCAGAAAAACTTCTTGCCGTCGTATTCCTGCTGAAAGCGAAAGCTCTCGGCGACGGATCGGTACAGCTCCACCATTTCGATCTTTTCGCCGCTGACCACGATGCCGAACTCGTCGCCGTCCAGCCGGTAGGCCGCTGCGGAGGGCGGCAGCAGCCCCTGCATCTTCTGCCCGACCACGCGCAGGACTTCATCCCCGAACGTCCTGCCGTAGAGATCGTTGATGTGCTTGAACCCGTCCAGCCCGAACACGAGCAGCTGCAGCGGGTGATCGGGGCGCGTCCGCAACAGGGCCCCCACGTCCTCGGCGCACTTGAGCTTGTTGGACAGGCCGGTGATGTGGTCGAACTTGTTCTTCTGGCCCAGATTGGTGATGAACCCGGCGAACAGGCTCGGCCCGCCGTTCGCGTCCCGCTCCAGATAGCCCCGGCAGCGCACCCAGACCCATTCGCCCTTGCGGTTCCGGGCCCGGTATTCGACGCAATGGGCGTCCGAACGCCCGTCCGCGAAGATCTGATACGCCTCAAAGAACTCGGCCATTTCGCTCGCGTGGACAATGGCTCCCCAG
>CAUHBW010000128.1 GCA_959604115.1 uncultured Bilophila sp.
AGGCGCAGACGGCTCCGACGGTTCCGCCCACCAGCCACAGCGCGTCGCCTTCCTGCCGCGCGTCCACCGCGTAGCCGTTCTTTTCCAGAAACCGGCTCACGTTTTCGCAGGCGGCGGCGTTATCCACCCGCACGAGAAGCGCCTCGGGGCGTTTCTCCGCGATCAGGCTCCGGCAGCGCATGACCGGTTCGGGGCAGGCGAGCCCCCTGCAATCCAGTTCCGTAGACATGAAACCTCCCTTGGATAGGGTTACGCCGCGCCGGATTCGACGCGACGGGGAGAACTATGGCAAACGCCCCGGAAAGTTTCAAGCGCGCCGCCTCACCCGGAAGCGGGACCGCGCCGCACCGGCTCCCCCGCCGAAAACCGGCTTCGCGGAAAGATTTACTTGCTGCAATTCATTCTTATTAAATACGATCCGGTATCCGCTACAAAAGATTGCAATCTTTTTATGGAACAAAGGCGTCACGAACGGGAAAAAACTTTTTTTGATTTTTTCCGACATGCCGCCGCGTTGCCCCGGCAAGGTGATGATTTCAAAACATTTTTGGCGAAAATCTTTCGGAATTCAATTTTTTTGACGCTGAACGCTGTTGCCGCGGCGTCACCTCAATCCGGCCTTTTCACAAAGTTTGCGTCCAAACGAGGCCACGTTGAACCAAAAAGAACAATCATGTTTTAGATATGTTAGATATTTTTTTGGTATGCGGAACAAAAAAATGGAATACCGGCGCACCCTCTAACGCCGCGTATTTTCCCTTCTTCACGTTTTCATCTCCTGATTGCCCAATCAAGGCTGTTCTTTTTAGGACAATGGGGTAACATGGAGGGCGGAAACATCCGCCCGGAACGAAAACGCTTTACAGAACGGGAATTCGCGGTATGCTCCCTCCCAAAAGTAGCTTCACACCCAGTGGGGGACTGTATGGAAGATCAGAAACGGTATGATTGGGAACCTTCTGTCAGAAAGCTCGGGGATACGGCACTGTTACCCGAATGCGCCTGGCAGGAAGAATGGCAGATTTCTCCTGACTGCGAATCGTTCGCGGCGGTTTCTGCCCTCGAAGATGGCACTTTTACCGTACGCTTGAACGACGCGCTGTGGGAAACCCGCTCCGAAAAGATGTACAATTGCCGGTTTGCGCCTGACGGACGCCTGACGGTTCTTTCCCAGAACGATGGGGAATGGGCCGTCGCGGTGGACGACGCGGAAAGCGAAGAGCACGCCGACTACATGTGGGGAACCCGGTTCAACGACGCCGGGACCATCGCCGTGCCCATGCAGTCGGGCATGGAATACGGCATGCTGGTCAACGGCACGCCGTGGGAACAGATGTACACCGCCGCCACCGACTTCGTCCTTTCCGAAGGCGGCAGCACCGCCGCCATCGTCCAGACCGCCGGTCTCGGACAGGCCGACCTCGAAGGCTTCCGCAAGGGCATCTACACGGTCGCCGTGGACGGCGAGGCGTGGGAAGAAGCCTACCTGAACGCCTGGGCGCCCTGTTTCGACAGGGAAGGCCACCGCGTAGCCTGTACCGTGCGCGTCACGCCGTACGAATACACCATTTCCATCAACGGGCAACGCTGGGGCGAAACCTATCCCTGCGCGTGGGAACCCGTCTTCGAGCCCAAGTCCGGCGACGTCATCGCCCCCATCCGCAAGGAAGGCAAATGGGGGCTGGCCCGCAACGGCTCCCTGTTCTGGAAGCCCGCCTTCGCCCAGTGCTGGTCGCCCAAGGCGTCCGCCGTCGACGGCGAACACATCTGGGCCATCGCCGCGCCCTCCTACGGCGCCTTCACCGTGGCCTGCAACGCCACGCCGTGGAGCTGCCGCTTCCCGTCCGTGACGGATCTCGTCCTGTCGCCCGACGGCAGGCACGCCGCCGCCCTCGGCAGCCAGAACAACAGCGACTTCCGCGTGATCGTGGACGGCAAGGTCTGGGATGCGCCCTTCGACATGGCCTGGCCGGTCGTCTTCGCGCCCACCAACGACCATGCCGCCGCCAAGGTCCGCCGCAACGGCAAATACGGCGTGTATGCGGACGGCAAGGCCGTGATCGAGAACCTCGACGACGTGTGGAACCCCACGTTCAGCCCGGACGGAACCGTCCTGCTGTTCTGTTCGCTCAAGGACGGCGTGTTCTCCCGCCATACGGTGCGGCTGTAGGCCATCCACTTGCAAAAAGGAACTCATCATGAATGCCTTGTATAATTTTGCGGTAGGCCCGCTGGCATGGATCGCGTTTACGGTGTGCATCGGCGGCATCATCTGGCGGCTGTGGTCGCTCGGACGCCTCGCCCGCCAGCGCGACGCCTCGGCCCTCGCCTACATGAACTGGAAAGATTCGCTGACCTCCATCATCCGCTGGACGTTGCCCTTCTCCACGTGCGGCTGGCGCGAAAACCCGCTGCTGACCGCGGCGAACTTCGTGCTGCACATCGGCATCCTGCTTGCCGTGCTGTTCTACTCCGCGCACAACGTCATGTGGGACTACAATTTCGGTTTTTCCCTTCCTTCCCTGCCCGACGGCGTCATGGACGCCGTCACCCTAGCCACCATTCTGGCCTGTCTGGTCCTGGGCTGGCGCCGACTGGCAGTCCCGGCGTCGAGTCAGGTGACCCGACAGGCCGACTGGTTCTCCCTGCTGCTCGTCACCGGCGTCATGCTGACCGGCTTTGCCTCCGCGCATGGGTTCGGGAGCGAAAGCTTCATGGCCCTGCTCCACGTGCTGCTCGGCGAGGCGGTTCTCGTCTGCCTGCCCTTCACGCGCCTGAGCCACGCCATTCTGATTCCCTTCACCCGCGCCTACATGGGTTCTGAATCCATCGGCGTCCGGCGTACCTGCGACTGGTAATTTTGGAGGCACACGATGGGTATTGAAAAACGCATAATCGAAGACGCCAACCTCAAGCGTGGCATGGAACTGGCCACGCCGGAGCGCATCACCAAGGTGATCCGCGACGTGCTCAAGGGCGAGGTCGGCGCGCGAGTCAAGGTATACGAACAGACCTGCATGCGCTGCGGCGCGTGCGCCAAGGCCTGCCACTTCAGCCTCTCCCACCCGGACGACGCGTCCTATACGCCCGTCGCCAAACTCGACAAGACCATCTTCAAGATGATCCGCGAGAAGGGGAAGCTCAACGCCGAACAGATGCGGGGCATCGCGCAGATAGCGTACACCGAGTGCAACATGTGCCGCCGCTGCATCCACTACTGTCCGGTGGGCGTGGACATCGCCTACCTGATCAGCCTCGTGCGGCGCATCTGCAACAAGCTCGACATGACGCCGACCTTCATTCAGGACACCGCCAACAGCCACTCCGCCACGTTCAACCAGATGTGGGTGCGCGAGGACGAATGGATCGACAGCCTGATCTGGCAGGAAGAGGAAGCCCGCGAGGAATTCCCCGGCATCCGCATCCCGCTCGACAGGGAAGGCGCGGACTTCATGTATTCGGTCATCGCGCCGGAACCGAAATTCCGCACCCAGCTCATCTATCAGGCCGCCGCGATCTTCCATCAGGCGGGCTGCGACTGGACCATGCCCTCCCGTCCCGGCTGGGACAACAGCGACATGTGCATGTTCACGGGCGACTATGAAATGATGGGCCGCATCAAGCGCGCCCACTTCGAACTCGCCCAGAAGCTGCGCGTCAAACGCATCGTCATGGGCGAATGCGGGCACGCCTTCCGCTCCGTGTATGACCAAGGCAACCGCTGGCTGTCCTGGAAGGACTCCCCGGTCCCGATCGTGCACGCCATCGAGTTCTACTGGGAGCTCATCAACGAGGGCAAAATCAAGATCACGCACCAGTACGAAGAGCCCGTCACCATCCACGACCCGTGCAACACCATCCGCGGCCGCGGGCTGGCGGACAAGTTGCGCGACGTGGTGCATTTCCTGTGCGCCAACGTGGTGGAGATGACCCCCAACCGCGAGCACAACTTCTGCTGCAGCGCGGGCGGCGGGATCATCAACTGCGGCCCGCCCTTCAAGAGCGTGCGCATGGAAGGCAACCGGGTCAAGGCCGATCAGCTCCGCAACACCGGAGTCCAAACCGTGGTCGCCCCCTGCCACAACTGTCACGGCGGTCTGGAAGACATCATCAAGCACCACAAGCTCGGGATGCACACCAAATTCATTGGTGACCTCATCTACGAACTGATGGAAAAGCCTGAAGTATAAGCCTTTGCGGGGGCGCTTCCCCGCCTTCCCGGCGACGGGAGGGCCCCCGCTCCGCTCAGGACAGCACCCGGAACACCGCTTCGGAGGCGGCCTCCGCCCCCGTGAATCCATTGGAGAAAATTATGCCCCTGCACGCCCTTGCCCGCGCCGGTCTCGCCGTCACGCTGCTGCTTGGCCTCGTCGGGACGGCCCATGCGCTGACCCTGAAATCCGACGAGTTTAAAACCCATCGTCGCCCCGCCGTCACGTTCGATCACGACGCGCACAACGAACGCGCCAAGATCGAAGACTGCATCGTCTGCCACCACGGCGGCGAAAACGGCGTCATCGATCCCGAAGTGAGCTCGGAAGATCAGCCCTGTTCCGAATGCCACAAGGTCAATGCGCCCAGCGGCCGCACGCCGCTCATGCGCGCGTTCCACAAGAACTGCATCGAATGCCACAGGGACCTCAACAAGGGTCCGACCACCTGCGGCGGCTGTCACAAGTAGGTTTCCGTCATGGACGCCATCCGGTTGCACGCCGACGGGACGCTCTCGTCCGAAACCCGCTTCGCGGGACTCCTGCGGATGGGGCTGGAACTCGACGAGGACGTGACGCTGCGTTCGTTCTTCAGGCTGCTGCGGCATTATCCGCTGGCGCAGGAACTGGTTCCCGGACTCGGCGAAGCGCTCGCCGAAGCCGAAGCCTGCCCCGCCTCCGGCTGCCGCTATCCCGGCCTGGAAGCGTTGCGCCTCGCCAAGCGCGTGGAGCTGACGGGGTTCCCCGGAGCGCCGCGCGTGGACGTCTACCTCGCCGTGGAGGCCGTCGGCGACGACCTGCCGGAATTGCGTTTTTTCCGCCTTCGGGACATGCTGGACACCCCCCTGAGAACGGGGCGTGCCCGGCATGTCCTGCTTGGCGAAGCCGCGGCCACGCTGGACGCGGAAACCTCCTTCACGCTGTTTGAACTGTTGGAGGGTCTGGGCTGGGAACTGGGTTTCCAGGGCGGATCTCTCACCTGTAATCTCAAGGAGTAACGTGATGTTGTTCAAGAACATCCTGTTTGCGAGTTCGGGAACGGCCGGCAGCGACAACGCCGCCAAGCTCGCCTTTGGCCTGGCGGAAAAGCAGGAGGCGGATCTCACCCTCTACCACTGCTACGGCGTTCCCTCCCGCGGTTTCGCCACCAACGTCACCGACACCCGCAGCGGCAATCTGGAACAGCCCGACGCCGAATATGAGGAAATGGTACGCGAAGAACTGAATACGGCCTACGCCTATCAGATCGAAGCCTGTACCCGTCCCTTCCGCATGGAACTGAGCGTCGGCGTCCCCTCCACCGAAATTTTGCGCTACGCCCGCAAGGTCAAACCCGACCTCATCGTCATGGGCGCGAGCAGCGTGGCCAGCGATCCCAACGCCGCCCGCCTGCGCTCCATCGTGGGCAACACAGTGCGCGCCGTGGCGCGGAAGTCGCCCTGTCCGGTGCTCATCGTCAACCGGCCCTGCACGACCTGCTGGCATCTGTTCTCGAACATCGTCTTCTGCACCGACTTCAGCGAAGCCGCCAACCACGCCTTCCGCTTCGCCCTCAGAACGGCCCGCGAACTCGGCGCCCGGCTCTACATCACCCATGCCGTGGACATCAGCTCCATTCAGGGCCTGAGCATGGACCAGTCCGAGATCGAGCGCCACACCGCCCTGATGCGCGACAAGATCGAAAAACTGTACGTCTCCCAGCTCGACGGCTTCCAGAACGCCGAAGTCATCGTGCGCGAAGGCACGCCCTACGTCGAACTCCTCAAGATTGCCCGCGAGAATCAGGCCGACCTCATCGTCATGGCCCACCATTCCGCCGATCTTCCCAACGACGAGGCGGATATCGGCTCCACGGTGGAACAGGTCGTGCTGCGCTCGGCCTGCCCCGTCGCCAGCGTGACCCGTCCCGAGGCCGAGTAATCGTGGACGGGCGGCGCGTTCTCGTCGTTGATGACGAGGTGCATTTCCGGTACTTTCTCAAGGTGCTTCTGGAGAAGGCCGGATATGCCGTGAAGACGGCCCGCAACGGGATCGAGGCGCTTGAGGTGCTGCGGTCGTGGCGGCCGGACGCCATCACGCTGGACGTCATGATGCCCGAACAGAGCGGCCTTACCTTTTACGGCGCCGTGTGCGGCGACGACGACTGGAAGACCATCCCCGTGGTCATGCTGTCCGCCGTGCCGGTGCCCGTCAGGGAACACGCCCTCGCCACGCTCGCCCTCACGCGGGGACCGATCCCCGCTCCGGCGGCCTGCCTCGAAAAACCGTGTACGCCGGAAGCGCTGCTCGACGCCGTCAACCGGCTTTTTTCCGAATCCACTACCGCCTGATCCGCACGCAAGGAGAGTCCCATGCCCAAGAAGATCCTGACCATCGACGACGACCCGTATATCGTCAAGTACATCACCGAAGTCCTTTCCGACAACGGCTATGCGACCTGTTCCGCGTCCAGCGTCGAAGAGGCCCTCTCCGTTCTCGAAGCCGAAAAGCCCGACCTCGTGACGCTGGACATGGAAATGCCCGACGAATGGGGCCCCCGCTTCTACCGCAAGATGACCATGAACCCCGAGTTCAGGGACACCCCCGTCATCGTGATCAGCGGCCTGCAGGGCATCCACCTCGCCATCCGCAACGCGGTGGCCACCCTCCAGAAGCCCTTCGATCCCGAGGAACTGCTTTCCATCGTCAACCGGGTTCTGGAGTCCAAGGACGCCACCCGCCAGGCCATGGACGGCGAATAAGCCTTTTCCTTTCCGGCGGTTCCCCGCGAACCGCCGGAGCCGCGGGGGGACGACGATGCGAAGCCGATTCGGAGCCTACCGCCTCATGGTGAAGACCATCACCATGACGGCGCTGCTGTTTCTCGCCGGGGTGGGAGCCGTGCTCTGGCTGATGCCCTTCGAATGGCTGTGGATCATCCTGCCCTCCGTCACGCTCTTCCTGTGCGCCGTCTCCGTGGGCCTCTACTGGTACGAGGTGCGTCTGCCCATCAGCCGCATGATCGCCAGCATGCAGGCCATGCGCGAGGGACAGGCCGTCACCCTCGACGACGCCCGCCGCGACGACGAGTTCGGCCAGCTCGCGCACGCCATCGTCGAATTCAGCATCCGCAACCAGCACCAGCTCGAAGAAATGCGCCGCCGCAAGGACGACTTCCAGCGGCTGTTCGACATGGTGCCCTGCGGCATCTCCGTGCAGGACCGCGACTACCACCTGCTCCGCTGGAACCACAGCTTCGCCATGCGCTACGCCCCGCAGCCGGGGCAGACCTGCTACGAAGTCTACAAGAACCGCTCCACGCCCTGCCCCGAGTGCTCCGTCGTCCGCACATGGGACGAAGGCATCGTCCAGTGCACGCAGGAAAGCCGGGTCAACGCCGACGGCACGCGCGACTACTGGTTCGTGCAGACCGTCCCCCTCTTCGGCCGCGACGGCAACGTCTCCTCTGTCATGGAAATGAGCATCGACATGACGCTCATCCATACTCTCCAGAGCCAGCTCCAAGCCTCCGAACGCACCCACAAGGCCATTTTCGACAGCATCCCCAACGCCGTACTCCTGCTCGACGCCGCCGAGCTGACCATCACCGACTGCAACCCGACCTCCGTCAAGATGTACGGACGCCCGCGCGAGGAACTCATCGGCCGCAGCATCCTCGACCTGTTCCTGCCCGAGGAACGCGAGCAGTACGCCTCGCAGCTCCGCGCCTTCACCGTCTTTTCCGGCGTGACCAACATCCGGGCCGACGGCACGCCCCTGCGCGTGGACATCCGGTCCGCCCCGGCGCGGATCGAGGACCGCCCGGTCCGCATTCTGTGCGCCACGGACGTCACCGAACGCATCGAGATGGAGCAGAAGTTCATTCAGGCGGGCAAGATGGCGACCCTCGGGGAAATGGCCACCGGCGTGGCCCATGAGCTGAACCAGCCTCTCACCGTCATCAAGGGCGCGGCGAGCTACTTCCTGCGCAAAATCCGCCGCGACGAACCCATCGCCCCGGAAACGCTCTCCGAACTGTCCGCGGAGATCAACGGGCAGGTGGACCGCGCCAGCGACATCATCAACCACATGCGCGCCTTCGGCCGCAAGTCCGACCTCACCCTGCTCGACACGGACGTCAACGCCGTGGTCGCGCGGGCCTGCGATCTGTTCGGCCGCCAGCTCGTGGTGCACGGCATCACGCTGGAAACCGCGCTCGCGCCGGACCTGCCCTCCGTGCTCGCCATCCCCAACCGGCTCGAGCAGGTCATCGTCAACCTCGTGCTCAACGCCCGCGACGCCGTGGAGGAACGCGCCAAGACCGATCCCGACCGGCCCGCCGTCATCGGCGTCAGCACCGGAACGGAAGGCAACACCGTGCTCCTGTCCGTCTGGGACTCCGGCACCGGCATCCCTTCGCATCTGCTGAACAAGATTTTCGAACCCTTCTTCACCACCAAGCCCGTCGGAAAGGGCACCGGCCTCGGCCTTTCCATCATCTACGGGCTGATCAAGGACTTCGGCGGCACCATCGCCGCCCGGAACCGCGACGAGGGCGGCGCGGCCTTTGAAATCCGGCTCCCGGTCACCCGGCGCGGCGAAAGCCCGTCCCCGGAACAGCCGGAGTGCCCCGCTCCCCAAGCGACCGCCGCACCGGCGGCACAGCAACAAGGATGATTCATGGAGACTCCCGTTCGCGTTTTGCTTGTCGATGACGAACCCGGCATCCGCCGCGTCCTCGGCGCGCTGATCAAGGATTTCGGCTACGACGTGCTGGCCGTGGAAAGCGCCCGCGAGGCGCTGGACGCCTTCACCGACAATCCCTTCCCGCTCGTGGTCACGGACATCCGCATGCCCGGCATGGACGGGCTGGCCCTGCTCGAACGGGTGCGCAGCCGCAACGCGGACACGCAGGTGATCATGATCACCGGGCACGGCGACATGGACATCGCCGTCGAATGCCTGCGCCTCGGCGCGGCGGACTTCATTGCCAAGCCCGTCAACGACGACCTGCTGGAGCACTCGCTGAAACGTGCCGCCGAACAATACTCCCTGCGCGAACAGATCCGCTGCCA
>CAUHBW010000129.1 GCA_959604115.1 uncultured Bilophila sp.
AGAAGAACCAGCAGGACGGCCATCAGCAGGAAGAAGCCGCGGCTGCCGCCCGGAGAGAGCGATAGAAGCCCCTGCGCCGTCAGAATGGCCAGAGGCGGCAGAAGCGGAACGAGCAGAACCGGCATGTTGGCGCCGAGCAACGCAAGAACGGCGAGCGTCACGATGACGCTGCACCAGAGCCAGCCCTGTCCGGGACGTTGCTTGCGGTTGGTGACGATGCCTTTGAGGAAGGCTCCGAGACGTCTCCATGGAAGGAACAGCAGAAGTAGCGTCCAGGGGAGCCAGAGAAGCGCCAGCAGGGCCACGATAAGCCACGAGTCGCGTCCCTGCAGCTTCCAGGCTTCAAGAAGCGGGGTCAGGTATTCGTTTTCTACGAGGGCCTTCAAAAGTTCCCTGCCGCCGTCGGTAAAGGCGATCATCGTCCCCCAGGCGAGCAGCAGAACGAGCATCAGGCCGAAGGCCAGTGCGCCGTCACGGGCGCCCGCACGGCGGAACGTGCCGCGCCAGATGAGGAATACGAGACTGACGAGCAGCGGCAGGATGAGGCCTAGAAGGCCGCCCGCCAGCGTGGACAGGGCGATGAGCGCAAAACCGGCGAGGAGCCACAGCGGAGCGGATGCCTTGATCCATCCCCGATACAGACAGATGCTTCCGAGGGTCAGGATGGCGGCGAACAGCATGTCGCTGCCGGAGAGCCGGGGCAGCCCCATGAATGACAGGCTTGCCAACAGCACGAGTCCGGCTGCGAAGGCCGTGCGCCGATCGTTTCCGGTGGCGCGGGCCAGCCCCCATGTCAAAAGGATAAGGAACAAGGCCGCGAGGGCGGTGGCCAGAGGCAGCAGAAGAATCGGATAGCCGCCGAGCTGTTCCAGTCCCGCAGTCGGCTGTACGCCGGGCAGGTACGCCGCCAGCGAAAGGTGCCCGATGCCGGGGATGAAGCTCAGGGCGCTCAGAAACCAATGGTAGACGGGATACATGTCCGGAGCGGGCAGACCGGAAACGGCGACGCCGCCCAGAAGGCCGATGCTCAGATCGTGCAGGGCGTGCAGTTCCCGTCCCATGAATGTGGGAAGTGACTGGATGAACCAGAACAGGATCAGCACCAGCGGACCGGCGGCGGCCAATCCGTTGAAACAGCGGGAAGCCACGCTGGACGTCACTTCAGGCTTGCGGGCGGGCTTTTCCGGGGCGGGCGGTTCCTGCGCCGTGACCGGAGCGGCGACCGGCTCGGAAGGCTCTTGGACGGTCGGAACCTCGACGGCCTGCTGTTCGGGAGCGGCCTCCGGAGGCGTTTCCGGGGAAGGCGTTTCCGCCGGGGAAACGGTTTCCGCGACGGCGGGCTGTTCCGCGGGCGGGGCTTCGGGAACGTTCAGCTCGTCTTTCTGGGCAGGGGTGTCTGTACTCATATCTGCTCCTTCGTAGGATTTCAAAACAGCTGTCGGAGGCGACTTTATCCCAGAATCGCCCAGCCGTCAGCAAGATATCGCCCGGCTCAGGCCCCGAATTGTCCCATCCGTCGCCCGGATTCCCGGTAATGCTCGCGCAGCGTCGCCTCGACTTCGGCGGGGTTTCCGGTCAGCACGGCCTTGAGGATGTCCTGATGCCGGACCACGAATTCCTGCGGCGTGAACAGGACGTTCCAGTGGTTGTAAAACAGAAATTTCGATATGTTGGCGCAGGCGGAACGGGCCATGTCCACCAGTCGTCTGTTCGCGCAGTGCTGGAGCAGGGCGTTGTGGAAGGCCTCGTCCACTTCGGAGAACTCGTACAGTCCGCCGACCTTGGGGGCCAGCCGGACCATGTGTTCGACCATGCCCGAAAGCCGGGCGACGTCCACGGGAGTCATGGACGGCAGGGCCGAGGCTACGCCCGCGCCTTCCAGAATGCCGCCGATTTCGTACTCGTCCTCGATTTCCTGCCGGGTCATCTTGCGGATGAACTTGCCTTTCTGTGGTTCGGAGGTGATCAGGCCGTCCTGTGCGAGGATCTGCAACGCTTCGCGGATCGGCGCGCGGCTGATGCCGAGCCGCTCGGAAAGCATGACTTCCTTTACCTGTTCGCCGGGCGCGAGTTCTCCGTCAAGGATGCAACGTTTGATGAATTCCACAACCTGACCGCTGTACGTCTGGCGTTTGAACGTGTGCATAATGCTCCTTCACAAAGGATGCGGTGTCGAAGAGTGGGGATACGGTGATATCCGGATCGTTTTTGATGCAGAAAGCGAAATGCGAATTGCGGTATGCCGTTTGAAACAGTCGTCACTTATGATGTAACGGAACGAGTGCATACGTCAAGATATTCCGTAATATTGCCATACAAGAAAAATGCCGCGTTTCGTTCTGTGGCGAAACGCGGCGGAAAGGAAAAAAACGTTCGCCGGATGTATTCCATTCCGAAAATACGTCGCTGCGGAACGTTGTGCGGGTCCGGGAAACGTGGTGAAGGCGATGCGGCCTTCCGTATCATTCGTTCGTGGGCAACAATGGGATCTCATCGTCCGGATAATCGACGATGAGAGAGCGGAAGGCGTCCTCTTCAAGCAGGAAGGCATCGACGACGAGCGGATCGAACTGCGTGCCCCGGCCTTCCACAATGATGTTTCGGGCGGTTTCGTGGTCGAAGGCGGGCTTGTACACCCGTTTGGAGATCAGCGCGTCGTAGACGTCGGCAAGGGCCATGAGCCGCCCGGCGCGGGGGATGTCCTCCCCGGCGAGACCGCGCGGGTAGCCTTTCCCGTCCCAGCGTTCGTGGTGGGTGTAGGCGATGAGCGCGCCGATCCGGAGGAAGTCGTTGTGCCCGCCCATGCGTTTTTCGGCCCAGCTCAGGGTCTGGTAACCGAGGGTGGTGTGCTTCTTCATCTCGTTGAACTCGGCCTCGGTGAGCTTGCCGGGCTTGCGGAGAATGCTGTCCGGGATGCCGACCTTGCCCACGTCGTGCAGGGGAGCGCATACGCGGAACAGTTCGATGGTGTCGTCATCGTCGCCCCAGATGTCGGGCCGCATGGCGCGGAGGCGCTTGGCGAGGATTTCCACGCCGTGCTGCGTGCGGCGCACGTGCGCGCCCGTTTCGTTGTCGCGCGTTTCCACCACGGAGGCGAGACATTCCACGGTCACGGAACGGGACAGATACAGCTCCTTGGTGCGTTCCTTGACCAGCAGATTGAGTTCGTCGTTGTACTTTTTGAGGGCGACGTGGTTCGCCACGCGCGCCCGGACGAGGCGGGGCTGGAAGGGCTTGGCGATGAAGTCCACCGCGCCGAGGTCGAGCCCTTTCGCCTCATGTTCCTCGTTGCCCATCGCGGTGATGAAGACGACGGCCATATTGCGGGTGCGGGGATCGGCCTTCAGGCGGCGGCAGACCTCGTAGCCGTCCATTTCCGGCATCATGATGTCCAGAAGGACGATGTCGGGATGGGGTTCGGTCAGCGCCAGACGGAGGGCCGTCGGGCCGTTGGTGGCGACGCGGATGGTATATTCGTCGCGCAGGAGATCGTCCAGAATGCGGATGTTCGCGATGGTGTCGTCGACGATGAGCACCACGGGATTTTCAGGATAGGCCATTCGGTTCCCTCGGTTCCAGATCGAGAAGGCTTGCCAGATGAATCAGGCCGCTTTCGGCTTTTTCAAAATCGAACGTATCGATGGCGTGTCCGATGCCGTCGGCTTCAGCCCGGCAGCGGCCCCCGAGGAAGCGTCTGGCTTCGTCGAAGGCTTCGCGGGCGGCCGTGTTGTATTCCCGGACAAGCCGCAGGCATTCGCCCAGAGCGGGCTGGAGCCTCGGAAGGTCCGGCGCTTCTGAGTCGCCCTCCGGAGCGTCCGGAGAAGGAGGCGAGACGAGGGATTGTTCCGTGGCGGCGAGGATGCCTGACGTCGTTGTAACGTAGCCGCACAGGGTGTCAAGAAGCCCCTCGGCGTCGACGGCGGGATCGGTGCGCAAGCGGCGTTCCGTCTCCACCAGATGTTCGTAGAGATCCGTCGCGCCGATGTTGCCGCTGATGCCCTTGAGCTTGTGGACCGTCGCCAGAATCGCGGGCAGATCGCCCTGTTGCCGAGAGCGTCTGATGGCGGCGTCGGCCTCGTCGAGTTCGCGCCGGAAGTCGAGGAGCAGGCTGACGTACAGGGGCATGTTGCCCATGACTCGATCGATGCCCTGCCGTACCGCGAATCCGGGCAGCTTCAGCGTGCCGGGCAGGATGCGCGGCTCCTCGGGAACGTTCGCGGCTTTCGGCTCGGCGCCCGCGGAGGTTTCGCCCACGGGCATCGCGTAGCGGGAAAGGGCGGCCTGAAGGGCCGACACGTCGAACGGTTTGCGGGCGACGGCGGTAAAGCCTCCGGCGAGCAGGGCGGCTTCCTGCTCCTCCGTGGAGACGGCGGTGCAGGCGATGATGGGCAGAGTTTCGAACCGGTTGTCGTTTCGGAGGATGTGCGTCAGGGTGGCGCCGTCCATGACCGGCATTTCCACATCCGAAAAGACGATCGCGTACGGTCGGGTACGGATGAGGCGCAGAGCCTCCAGACCGTTTTCGGCGGTTTCGACGGAGGCCCCGAAGGCGGACAGGATTTCGGAGGCGATTTCCAGATTGATGCTCTCGTCGTCGATGAACAGGGTGCGCGGCGCGTGTCCGGTCTGCAGCATGGCAAGTCCTCGGGCGGCGTTCAGCGCCGCGGTGAAGGGTCGTCCCGCCGGATCCATTTCGACAGGGTTGCGAGAAGGGTATGGGGATCGACGGGTTTGGCGACGTAATCCTGCATGCCTGCGGACAGGCTCTTTTCCCGGTCGCCGTTCATGGCCCGGGCGGTCATGGCGATGATGGGCAGATCGTCGAAACGGGCGTATTCCCGCAGCAGCCTGGTGGCTCTGAGGCCGTCCATGCCGGGCATCTGAATGTCCATGAGTACGGCGTCGTAGCCGCCCTCCCAAAGTTTTTCCACGGCTTCGAGGCCGTCGTCGGCAAGGGTCACCTCGACGCCGCAGGATTGCAGTATTTCCTTGGCGACCTGCTGGTTGATGGCGTTGTCCTCCGCGAGCAGCACGCGCGCGCCCGTCAGGTGGGGGAAGGGCGGCTGGGCCGGAGCCGCGCGGCGTTCCTCCTGCGACTGCTCCGTGGCGAGCAGGGCCGCGAACAGCGCGGAAGGCGTGACGGGCTTGGGAAGCAGCAGCCGGTTGTCGTCGCGGAGGGCGGCGAGGGCGTCGGCGCGGTCACGCACGGAGGCCATGAACAGAAAGGCGGGCGGTTCGGGAATCGCGTCGCGGATGGCTCGGGCCGTGGCCTGTCCGTCCATATCCGGCATTTTCCAGTCCAGCAGGACGACGCGGAACGGGATTCCCGCGTCCGCGGCTTCGCGGCAGAGCCGCACGGCCTCTTCGCCGGAGGCGGCCGACAGGGGCTCCAGCTGGAAATCCTTCAGCATGTCTCCGAGGATGGTCCGGGAAAGTTGGTTGTCGTCCGCTACGAGCACACGGCTTCCGTGAAGGGGATGCGAGGGCAGAAACACCCGGTTTTCCGGCTCCGCGAACGTGTCGAAGACCGCCTTGAACACGAACGCGCTGCCCTGTCCGGGAACGCTCTCCACGCGGATGTCGCCGCCCATCAGGTTGACGAGCCGTTTGGAAATGGCGAGCCCGAGCCCCGTGCCGCCGTAACGGCGGGTGGTGGAACTGTCCGCCTGCGTGAACGATTCGAAGAGCCTGCCGAGCTGTTCCTGCGTCATGCCGATGCCCGTATCCCGGACCTCGAAGCGCAGACGTGTTTTCGTGCCGAGGAGCTGTTCCTGTTCCACGGAGACGAGGACATGCCCCGAGGCTGTGAACTTGATGGCGTTGCCCACGAGGTTCAGCAGGATCTGGGACAGCCGGAGCGCGTCGCCCTCCAGCATGGACGGCACATTCGGGTCCAGCCGGAACAGCAGCTCGAGCCCTTTTTCTTCGGCGCTGAGAACGGCGATGGAGGCGACTTCCTCCAGCACCTGATCCAGCCGGAAGCCGACGTGCTCCATGTCGAGCTTGCCCGCCTCGATTTTGGAGAAGTCGAGGATGTCGTTGATGATGCGCAGCAGCGTGCCCGCCGAGGCGCTGATCTGCGTCAGATATTCGCGCTGGCGCGGGGTGAGTTCGGTTTGCAGGGCCAGATGGCTCATCCCGATGATCCCGTTCATGGGCGGGCGGATTTCGTGGCTCATGTTGGCGAGGAAGTCGCTCTTGGCGCGGGAGGCGGTTTCGGCCTCCTCCTTGGCGTGCACGAGCTGTTTGGCCAGCGTCTTGTTCTGGGTGTCGTCCACCAGCCAGCAGATGATGCCCGGCCCGTCCTCATAGTCGGTGCGGGTGTAGGTGACGCGGAGATCGTGCGCCCGGCCTTCGGCGTCGAGCGTCTTCAGTTCCACGTCGGGCAGGGTGTCCTGCTCGGAGAGGAGCATGGCGTCGGCGTCCCGAAGCTGGGGATAGGCGCGGCCCACGTCCGTGTCCTCGCGGATGTCCATCAGCGCCTTGGCGCGGGTGTTGCTGTACCGGATGAAACCGTCGACGGCGATAAGCACGCCGATGGGGCTTGTCTCCAGCAGCTTCCGGGCCAGAGCCAGCTGTTCCGAAAGCTTTTTTTCCAGCTGCTTCTGGGTGGTCACGTCCGTGCTCAGGCTGAGCACGGCGCAAGGTTCGCCGTCGTCCCCGGTCAGAGGGACGAGCGTGGTCAGGTAGTGGCCCGTCCTGCCGTCCGCGTCGGCTCGGGTGTGGGGAATCGTCTGGTGTTCGCCCGAAACCAGCGTTCGCCGGAGCACGTTTTCGGAGAGCACGTCCCCGGCGACGGGAAAGTCGGTTCCGGGAATGCGTCCGAGGGCCTCCTCTTCGGTGAAGCCGAACAGTTTCGAGCACATGGCATTGAGTTTTCGGCAGCGGCATGCCGCGTCGAACAGGCACACGGCGGCGGGAAGGCTCTCCAGAAGGGAGTTGAGCATGGTTTCCGTGCTTCGGCGGACGAGGACTTCCCGGCGGAATTTGCGGATGACGAACAGCGCGATCAGGACGACGGCGAGGGCGGCCAGCACGATGCCGCCCGTCAGGGTCCAGAACAGCCGCCAGTCCATTTCCGTGGTGCGCTGGATATTGAACCAGCGGTTGTGGAAATCCTGCGCGGTTGCGGCGGGCATCGTGTCCAGCGCCTTGTCGATGATGCCGACCAGTTCGGGCCAGTCCTTGCGGACGCCGACGCGAATGGGCAGGCGGTAGGGCGTCACGGCGGCGACGGTGACGTTTTGGACGTCGTTCAGCCTGAGGATGGTGGTTCCCGCGTCGAGGACTTCGAATACGGCGGCGATATCCTTTTTTTGCAGCAGTTCCAGCGCCTCTTCCGTGGTGTGGGTCAGGACGGCCTGCACGTTCGGTTCGGCGTCCCGCAGTATGTCGAAAAGCCGTTCGCCCACGGCGGCGACCTTGTGGCCCTTGAGATCCGTCAGCTCGTTGATGAACGGCGCATCGTCCAGCATGAAAATGACGAGGGGAAGTTCCAGATAGGATCGGGTGAACAGCAGCGCGTCGCGTGTCGACGGCACGTCGACGGCGGAAAGCTGGATGTCGAGCCTGCCCTGACTGAAGGCGTGGGCCATCTCCTTCTCGGAAACGGCGTGCGGGATGAGCCGGATGCCGAGGCGGGTTTCGAGCCATTTGGCGTATTCGCTGGTGACGCCTTCCTGTTTGCCGAGCGGAGAAAGGCGCTCGAAGGGGAGGCGGGACGACAGGACGCCCATGTTGAGTTCGGGGTGCCGCTCCAGCCAGCGCTGTTCCTGTTGCGTCAGATGAAGCTCCGTCTCAGCCGAGGCGGAGAAGGCCGCCGCCAGAACGAAGAAGACGACAAGCGGCGTATGAAGGCGAAGGAAGGCGAGAAGATGCATGGCAATCGATAGGTTGGCATGGAGTGGCAAGAAAAGGGAAGCCCTGAGGCCTTATTCGACAAATTGTCTTATAATCCTATTCGTGGTATGAGGCAACATAAACGCGGAACCAAAAAGGATAAATATATGCCGATCGAAACCGGACACCGTTTTCTCGCCTCCGAATTGCCGGATTCCGAACCGGGGCGTTCTTTGTTTCACGTTCTGCCCGTGCCGCTGGAGGCCACCGTTTCCTACGCGGGCGGAACGGCGAGGGGGCCGCAAGCCATTTTGGAGGCATCCGATCAGCTGGAGCTGTGGGACGGGGAATCCGTCCCCGCCGAACCGGGCATTCATACATGGCCCGCCGTCGAGTGCTCCGGTTCTCCGGAAGCGGTGCTTGCCGCAATTGAGTCGTCTGTCGACAGCATATTGGATTACAGGGGGCTGCCCGTCCTTCTGGGCGGGGAGCATACGGTCACCTACGGTGCGCTGTCCGCGTTGAAAAAGCGTTTTGGAAGGTTCGGAATCATTCAGTTCGATGCCCACGCGGATCTGCGCGACAGCTACGAGGGCAGCCCGTGGAGCCATGCCTGCGCCATGCGTCGGGCCGTGAAGGATCTTGGTCTGCCTCTGGCGCAGTTCGGCGTTCGGGCCCTGTGTCTCGACGAGGTGGAGGCGCGCCGCGAGCACGGCGTCACGTTTCACGACGCGGCGGACATCGCCCGCTGCGGTCTGCCGGAAGTGCTTTTGCCGCCGGATTTTCCCGATCGGGTTTATTTGACGTTCGACGTGGACGGGCTTGATCCTTCGATCATGCCCGCGACGGGAACTCCGGTGCCCGGCGGGCTCGGCTGGTATCAGTCGCTCGACATCGCGGAGCGGACGCTTGCCGGTCGGGAGGTGCTCGGGTTCGACGTGGTGGAGCTCGCCCCCGTACCGGGGCTGCACGCCGCCGATTTCGCCGCCGCCCGGCTGGTCTACGCCCTCATGGGGATCGTGCAGCGCAGTCGGAAGTAGGCGCTGAACGCGAGAAGCGATGCCTCCGGCGGCAAGGGCGCCGCCCTTGACCCGCTGGGGGGAATGATTCCCCCCAGACCCCCTCGGATACGGTGGTGAGACGTTTTTCCCAGCGGTGAAGTTCGTTCTGGAATTCAAGACGACCTCAATGTCGTATGACATTGAGGTCGTTGTTTTTTATAAGAAAGAGCAAAGCGCCCGACTTGCCGCCTGCGCGGAGAGCTGTGAAGAGGGATTCGATAAGGTCGAAAGTCTTTGGAAGAGGAGGGGATGGGGTTTGGGGAAGGGGAGGGGGTGCAATTATTTATAAAAATTAATCCTACCCCACACCCACAATGTGAATTTTTTGACGCGTAAAGCTCGCGAAT
>CAUHBW010000130.1 GCA_959604115.1 uncultured Bilophila sp.
ACGAGAGAGGCATCATGCGCATCCGCAGCGGCTCCCTCTATTACGATACCCCCGTCGGCATCCTCTGCCTCGACACGCTGTTTCCCAAACCTCCGGGACAGCTCAGAAATCCCCTTACCTTCGATTTTCCCGCCGTGTGCCGGGTTCTGCGCGGCGTCGGCGCCAGAGAAATCCTTTCCAGCACGTCCGCACAGCTCGAAACCCTGTTCGTGGATGCCGCCCGCGAGCTGGAACGGGACGGCGTCAAGGCCATCGCCGGAAGCTGCGGCTTTATGGCGCTGTTCCAGCGGGCCGTCGCCAAAGCCGTATCCGTGCCCGTGCTCATGTCCAGCCTCGTCCAGATTCCCCTCATCCATACCCTGCACGGGCCCGGATGCCGCATCGGCGTGCTCACCGCGCATTCCGCCTCCCTGACATGGGAGCACTTCCGGCAGGCGGGCGTTCCCGACACGTTGCGGGACGCCGTCACCGTCTCCGGCATGGAAGACCGGCCACTTTTCCGGGAAACCATTCTTCAGGGCGCGACCGAGTTCATGGACACCGACGCCCTCGGCGCGGAAATCGGCGCCGCCGCGCGGGCCATGACCGAACGCGAACCGCTCGACGCCCTGCTGCTCGAATGCACGGACCTGAGCGTGTTCGCCCGGACCGTGCAGGAGGCCGTCTCCGTCCCGGTCTACGACATCAACTCGCTGATCACGTACGCCGCGTTTTGCGTGCAACGGAAGCAATGGGTGTGATCCCCGTCACCCCGAAAACAGACAGGAGGAAAATCATGGGAGCGATCCAACGATTCGGTTTGCCGACACAGGGCGGCGTCCCCGCTTCGCAGGCTGTCGAGGCCGAAGGCTGGCTGTTCGTCGCCGGACAGGTTCCGAAGAACGGACAGGGCGAGTTCGTGGTCGGCGGCATCGCGGAGCAGGCCCGTCAGGCGCTGGACAACCTCATGATGCGGCTCGAACAGGCCGGATACGCCCCCGAGGACGTGGTCAAGGTCAACGTCTGGCTGGACGATCCCCGCGATTTCGCCATTTTCAACCGCATCTACAGCCAGTACTTTTCCGTCGATCACGCTCCGGCGCGCGTGACCGTGCAGGCGCATCTGATGAATGATTTCAAGGTGGAAATCGACTGCATCGCCTGGAAGGAGCCCCGATGAACGCTTCCTTCGACGTCGTGGTCGTCGGCGGGGGCGTGACCGGAGCCGCCGTCGGGTACGGGCTGGCGAAACGGGGCGTCCGAACCTGCCTCGTGGACGCCGTGCCGACATTTTCCCGCGCCTCGCGCGCGAACATGGGCCTGATCTGGTGCCAGTCCAAGGCGCTCGGCTGTCCGCAGTTCGTGCGCTGGGGCTTCGCTTCGTCCCGCGCCTACGGCGCGCTGGCGGAAGAACTGCGCGAGCTGACCGGCATCGACACCGGGTATGCGCCCACCGGCGGCATCATTCCCTGTCTCGGGGAACCGGAACTCGAACAGCGCGCGCAATTCATCGAAAAACTGCGGATGGAAACCGAGGACGGGACGTATCCCGCCTCCGTCCTCTCACGCAGGGAACTCGAAGGCATGCTGCCCAAGGTGCCCTTCGGGCCCGAAGTCGCGGGCGGCATCTGGTCGGACATGGACGGCTACGTCGATCCGCTCCACCTGATGTTCGCCTTCCGCAAGGGCTTCGTGAAACGCGGCGGCACGCTGATCGCCGGAGAACGGATCACGGAGGTGACTCCGGCGGGCGGCGGCTATCGGCTCGCCTGCGGGGAGCGCACGCTGGAATGCGGCAAGCTCGTGCTCGCCGCCGGGCTCGGCACCCGCAAGCTCGCGTCGCAGCTCGGCGCGGACATCCCGGTGTTCCCCAACAAGAGCCAGGTGCTCCTGCTGGAACGCATCCCCGCCGACGTGCTGCCGATTCCCCTGCTCGGCATCGCCCGCACCTTCGGGGGCACCGTGATGATCGGCGCGGCCCACGAGAACATGGGCATGGACAGGACGCTCACTCCGGAAGTGCTCGCGCAGAACGCGGACTGGGCCATCCGGGTCTGGCCCGAGCTGGCGCGCAAGCGCATCCTGCGCTTCTGGACCGGCCTGCGGGTGTGGCCCAAGGACGCCTACCCCATCTACGACCGGATTCCGGGACACGAGAACGCCTTCGTCTTCGCCATGCACAGCGCCGTTTCCCTCGCCGCCGTTCTGGAACTGGCCCTTCCCGACTACGTCATGGGCAAACCGCTGCCGCCGGACGGGTCCATCTTCACCCTCGCCCGCTTCGCCAACGGCGGAAACGGCTTCCAGGGCTCCGCAGCCTCGTCGCCCCACGCGCAGGCTCCGAACAAATGAGCGCCTTCAACCAGCTTCCGAGGAACATCATGTCCGCTTCACGCACCGCGGCGGAGGAAGCCGCACTGGTCCATATCACCTTTGAAGGCGAGCCCCGCACCGTACGCGAGGGCCAAACCGTGGCGGCGGCGCTTCTCGGCGATCTCCACGCCGGATACGCCGGCATCCACCCGCTGGCCGGGGACCGCCGCGCGCCCTTCTGCATGATGGGCACCTGTTTCGAATGTCTCGTGGAAATCGACGGCGAGCCCAACCGGCAGGCCTGCCTGACGCTCGTCCGCGAAGGCATGGACATCAAACGCCAACGTCCCGACAAGGAGCAGGAACGATGATCCGCCAATGGGATGCCCTCATCATCGGCGCGGGCCCGGCCGGGCTGCGCGCCGCCAGCGTCGTCGCCGAATCCGGGCTTGAAGCCGTCCTCGTGGACGAACAGCCCTTCCCCGGCGGGCAGATTTACCGCCACGTCACGGCTCCGGGCGCGAAAGATCGCTTCGCCGAGGCCGCCGACTACCGGGACGGCACGGAACTCGTCCGGCGTTTCGAGCGTTCCGGCGCGCACTATCTGCCGGAAAGCACGGTCTGGTTCCTCGAATCCGGCAGGGCGTTGGCCTCCCGGGGCGAGGAAACCCTCGACCTCCGGGCCAAAAACATCATCGTCGCCGTGGGCGCGATGGAACGCCCCGTTCCCTTCCGGGGCTGGACGCTTCCCGGCGTCATGAACGCCGGAGGCGGGGATATCCTGCTCAAGACGGCGGGCGTGCTCCCGGAAACCCCGGTCGTGCTCGCGGGCAGCGGCCCTCTGCTCTACCTTGTGGCCAGCCACCTGATCCGCAAGGGGCATCCGCTCGCCGCCGTGCTCGACCAGACTCCGCCCCGCAACATGGTCCGGGCCCTGCCCCATCTGCCCGCCGGACTGCTCGGCCTGCCTCTGCTGCTCCGGGGGGCATCCATGCTCAACGCGGTGCGCGCGAGCAAGACCCCGGTCTACCGCGACGTCAGCCGGATCGAAGCGCAGGGAACCGATCGGCTCGAACGGGTTTCCTTCGTCGCCGGGGGCGTCTCCCACACGCTGGAAGCCGCCACGCTGCTCTACCACGGCGGGGTCATTCCGCGCACGCACATGGCGAACGCGCTCGATCTGCCCCACCGCTGGGATCCGCGCCAGCAATGCTGGACGGTGGCCTGCGACGGTTGGGGCAGGACGGAACGGGAAGGCGTGTACGTTGCCGGAGACTGCGCCCGAGTGCGCGGAGCCGCCGTGGCCGGGCTGACCGGCGAACTCGCGGGCCTCGCCGTCGCGGCCCGGCAGGGCGCCCTCGGTCCCGAGGAATTCCGAAAACGGAGCCGGGGCCCGAAACGGGAACTCGCCGTGCAGACGGCCTCAAAGGCCTTTCTGGACGCGTGGTTCGCGCCGCGAAAGGATCTGTACGCCGTACCGGACGACGTGGTGATCTGCCGCTGCGAGGACGTGCGCGCGGCGGACATCCGGGAAGCCGTCGCCGACGGTCTTGCGGAAGTCAACGAAATCAAACTCCGCACGCGGGCGGGCATGGGCAACTGTCAGGGGCGGACCTGCGGCCCGGCGCTGGCGGCCATCGCGGCGGAAGCGGCGGGCAAGGCGATTCCCGACATGGGACGCCTCCACGTCCGCGCTCCCCTGCGGCCCGTGCCCCTCGCCGCGCTCAGACGCCTTCTGGAAACAAAGTGATCCTCTTGCGATAAGGAGCCCCCATGCACATCGTCGACTACCTCGTCATCGCCGCCTATTTCGTGATCGTCATGTATCTCGGCTGGTACGCGATGAAAAAAGTCTCCAGTTTCGACGACTACGCCGTCGCCGGGCGCAGCATGCCGCTGCCCATCTTCTTCGCCGCCATCGCCGCGACCCTGTGCGGCGGAGGCGCGACCATCGGGCGCGTGTCATTCATGCACACGACGGGCATCATCGTCTTCTTCGCGCTCACGGGCGTGGTCATCAACCAGATATTCTCGGGTCTGTTCATCTCCGAACGGGTCCACAACGCGGGGAAAAACATCTACAGCCTCGGCGACCTGTACGGGCTTTACTACGGACGCTCCGGGCGGCTCCTCTCCAGCGTGTTCGCCTTTATCTTCTGCGTGGGCGCGTTCGGGGTGCAAATCCTCGCCATGGGCTCCATCCTCCAGACCGCCACGGGCATCAGCCTGATCCCCGCCGCGCTGATCGCCTCCGTCGTGACGCTGGCCTACACGTGGTCGGGGGGCATTCTCGCCGTTACCCTGACGGACGCCGTCCAGTACGTGATCATCATTATCGGGGTCACGCTCTGCGGCTATCTCGCCATCGACCATCTCGGCGGGTTCGACGCCATGATGTCCATCCTGTACGCCAACCCGCGCTTCGAGACGAACCTGCAACCCATGTCCGGGAAGACCATGGTCCAGTTCCTCGGCCTGTTCTTCAGCTTCCTGCTCGGCGAATTCTGCGCGCCCTACTTCATCCAGCGCTACGCCTCCACCAAGTCCGCCAAGGACAGCAAGAGCGGCCTGCTCATCTTCAGCGTGCACTGGGTGTTCTTCATGGCGACCACCGCCGCCATCGGCCTCGCGTCCATGGCGCTCCAGCCCGACGTCAAGCCGGACCTCGCCTTCACCAACCTCATCCGCGACGTTCTGCCCGCGGGCGTCACCGGACTGGTGTTCGGCGCGCTGCTCGCTGCGGTCATGTCCACGGGCGCGGCGATGATCAACACGTCCTCCATCATCTATACACGCGACATCTATAACAAGTTCATCAAGCCCGCCGCCACGCAGGAAGAAATGCTCCGCCAGTCCCGTATGTCCACTCTCGTGGTCGGCGGCGTGTCCATCGGGGTCGCGCTCCTGTTCCAGGACGTGTTCGGCCTGATGATCTACATGTTCAAGCTGTGGCCGTCCGCCATTCTGCCGCCGCTGCTGTGCGGTCTGCTCTGGGGCAAGATTTCGCCCTACGCGGGCGCGCCCGCCGTCATCGTCGGGGGCCTGAGCTTCTTCCTCTGGAGCGACAAGGTGCTCGGCGAACCCTTCGGCATCCCGGCCAACTTCATCGGCATCGGCATGAACTGCCTTGTCCTGTTCCTCGTCCATCAGGCCATGAAGGGCCGCAAGGCCGAGGGCCCCTTCATCCCCGACGTCAACTAACGCTCTCACCGGAGGGACGGCATCATGTGGCTCGAACTGACCAAATACCTGTTCTATTTGTCCTTCATCCTGAACATCTGCTGCGGCGTCTGGGTCTTCTTCGGCATCGTCCGCTGGATCAGGGAACTCAATCAACACTAGGCTCCCGGAGCGGGCCGGGACCGAGACGCGTCTTCCTCCCTCGCCGGTTCCATCGCTCCATACCCCATACAAAAACGGACAGGGCAACCACCCTGTCCGTTTTTTCGTGCTCTCTCCAAGGGCCGCGTCAGTCCTTCTTCACCTGCATGAGAAGTCCCTTACCGTCCTCACGGATGATCTTCAACCAGGCAAGCGTCAAAACGATGACTGGAAGCGCCATCAACGCACCGGAGAAATTGCCGAATATCTTCGCCACGTTCAATCCGCCTACGGTCAGGAGCCCCAGAGCGAGCATTCCCTGTGCGATGGCCCAGAACAGGCGATGCAGACGGTGGGGGTCGGAACCGGCGGGCATGGAGCGGGTAGCGGAAGACGAAATGACGTAACAGCCGGAGTCTACGCTGGTGGCGAGGAAGACCGTGGAGAAGGCGCAGTAGGTCAACAGGACGATCTTGCTGAAGGGAAGCGTATCCAGAACGGCGATCATCGCGGCGGGCGCACCGGAACTCTTGAGTATCGCAACCGCGTCCAGAATGCCGTTATGCTGGAGATACAGGGTGTAGGAACCGAACACGCCGTGAATCATGAATCCGCCCGCGACCGTGCCGAACATGCCCCAGCCGATGACTTCGCGCACCGTGCGGCCCCGTGAAATACGGGCGATGAACAGCCCCATGAACGGTCCGTATCCGGCCCAGAACAACGCGTAGAAAATGGTCCAGTCCTGCGGGAAGCTGCCTTCCGCAAAAGGATTGGTCCAGAAGGTCATGTTCCAGAAATTGCCGAGCGTCTTGCCCAGCGCGTTGGTGAAGATGTCGAGCAGCGTGGCTGTCGGGCCACAGAGCGCTCCGTAGACGACCATAGCCAACGCAATGATCACATTAAGGTCCGACAGCCGCTTGATGCCCTTTTCAAGGCCGAGATAGACGCTGCCCCCGGCAAGGAGCGCGCTGGCGACAAGAACGCTCAGTTCAACCTTGAAGGATGGTTGAAAACCGAACACGCTGGAGAGCGCCGCCGAAACGGTCGGAAGCGAAATGCACATGGTCACGGCCGTACAGAACAGCAGGCCGAGAATGAAGAAGATATCCACACAACGGCCAAGGATGCCGTCCTTGTTGCCGATGATCATTTCCGAAGCGGCGCTGAGACGCAGGAACGGCTTGTTCTTGTTATGGAAAAAATAGGCTATGGGCAGGGCCGTAATGAAGTAGGTACACCATGCGTTCGGTCCCCAATGGAGAAGCAGATACGCCAGCGACCAGTCATAGGCGTCCACGCTCATGGGCGCCGCATACTGGGGCGGAGCCACGAGATCCCATAGAGGCTCGATGATCGACCAGAACATGACGGCTCCGGCCACGCCCGAACAGAAGATCATGGCGATCCATGAGGAAAGACGGAATTCCGGAGTGGCATCGGGTCCGCCGAACCGGATGTCGCCGTAGCGGCTGCAGGCGAAATAAATGCACAGAATGATGAGGCCGACCGTGATCCAAAGATATAATGTACCGAAATTGGCGGCAAAAGGCTTATACACCGCCGCGATGAGCTGCTCCGCCGCCTGAGGGTACAAGAGGGACGGGATGCTGATGAGTAGGATGACCAGAATGGCCGGTAGGAAAATTCCCCACTCGGGCCTGAGGTCAATGTCTTTGCCTTGGGTCTGTTCAGTCGCTTGACTCATTACGATGTCTCCTCGGTCCAAAAAGATGTTCCAGGGTCTGGTCGAACGAATCTTTGCGAACATTGTACCAAAAAGAACATTCCGTATTATAAGAGTCAATTGCCAGAAAAAACCGATGAGGAGAACTCATGCGCGACAAAGTTGTCGTTCGTGACGACAATTATTGTTTTATTTCCATATGCATTATAATTAAGCGTGTTATATAGAGCAGACAGGCAAATGCGACAAGGATGTCGCCTGAGTTGGACCCCAAGGGGCTCGGAAGAAGGAGGGCATTGTACATAAAAGTACAATAGGGCTATTTCTTTCGTGAAAAACAGTCTGGCATGGTTCTTGATACTGCTGTTACGACGATACACCGGACCGGCAAACGGTCCTGAACCTTTCATCGTAGCACAAGGAGTCCGTGATGGCTGAAAGAGCAAAGCGCGCCGCACTTATTGGGTATGACTGCCTCATCCCGAAACGTCTTGAGGCCATGCTGGCCGAAGGCGGACTGGACAACTTCCGTAAGTTCATGGCCGAAGGCAGCTTCATCCCCGAAGGCTACAACCTGCCCACCGTGACCCCGCCGTCCTGGGCGACCATCTGCACGGGAGCCTATCCCCGCACGCACGGCGTGGAAGACTATTACTACTATCATGAAGGCCGCAGCCTCGACTATAAGGAAACCACACAGGCCTTCGGTTCCGACATCGTGACCGCCCAGACCATCTGGGACGCGTGGGACAAGGAAGGCAAGAAGTGCCTCGTGGTCAACTATCCCATGTCCTGGCCGTCCCACATGAAGAACGGCGTCATGATCATGGGTCAGGGCCTCTCGCCCGCCGAAACCCGCTGGCCCCTGCACGGCAACGAACACAAGGAATTCCTCGCTTCCGAAAGCGTGATCTCCACCGAGTTCTACCCGATGGGCGTTCAGGGAACCTTCGACGACGCCAAGGGCTGGAAGAACCTGCCCGACTGCGACGAACCGCTGGAAATGGCCGTGCGGATGACCTTCAAGGAAGCCGTCGAACCGCTCGAAGGCCAGACATGGTACTGCCTCGCGTGGGAAAGCGGCGACGACGGCTATGACCGCATCGCCCTGTGCCCCGAAAAGGACTATTCCAAGGCCTTCTTCACCATCAAGCTCGGCGAATGGAGCGAACCCGTCCAGCACGACTTCACCGTCAAGGCCGACGGCCGCACCGAAAGGGGCGTTTTCCGCTGCAAGCTGATGCAGCTCTCCGACGACGCCGAAGAGTTCAAGCTGTACATGTCCGGCATCGCGGGCCGCATCGGCTTCATCGCCCCGCCCGAAGCCGCCGCCCAGATCGACTTCTCCAAGCACATCACCGCCAACGATATCGGCCTTGTCGCCTACCTGCACGGGATCATCGACACGGACACCGTCTGCGAGCTGGTGGAATTCCACAGCGCATGGCTCTGGAACACCATCGAGTGCCTGATCAAGGCCAATCCCGACTGGAGCCTGTTCTACATGCACTCGCATCCCATCGACTGGTTCTACCACGGCTGGCTGAGCGATCTGGACAGCAAGGATCCCGAAGTGCGCACCCGCGCCGAAAAGATGGAGCGCCATATCTATGAGGTGGAAGACCGCCTGCTCGGCCGCCTCATGGACATCATGGGCGACGACACCCTGATGTGCGTGTGCTCCGACCACGGCGCGACCCCGATGGGCCCCATCCTGAACACCGCCCACGCCCTCAAGGAAGCGGGCCTGTGCTCCTACGAGCCCAAGAAGTCCGAAAACTACTGGGACATCTAGGCAGTCACCGAAGGGTTCAACTACGTCATCGTCGTGAGCAAGTCCCTCGCCGTGCACCAGCGCTACATGTTCGTCTATGTGAACCTCTAGGGCAAGTTCACCGGCGGCATTGT
>CAUHBW010000131.1 GCA_959604115.1 uncultured Bilophila sp.
TGCCCTCCCCTCCCCAGACCCCTCCCCTCTTTTTCCCAAGACGTTCGTATGCGGTTGGCGGCCTGTCCCGTATGCCGTGACGGGCCGCCCGGCGTTTCTTCCCGAACGCGGAACGGCGGACACAACAGCCGTTTCCCCTCCGGATGGATTTTCTTTGAAACGTTTTACCTTTCAAAGGTTCCTTCCGCTGAAGAATGCCGTCTTGGAGGACATCCGCACAGTCTCATTGCAGTCTCATGGACGCCTCGGTCGTACCTCGCCTTTCAGCTCGTAACGGTCAAAGACTCCGAAAGCCCCTGCCCAGCCCGGTGAAGACGACGGACAAAGACCGCCGCATTCCCGAACTCCCGTCGCGCAACCTCCCCACCAGTCGAAGTTTTTGCGGGTGGGGGTCCGGGGGAGGGCGCTTTTTTCAAAAAGCGCCCTCCCCCGTGCCTTTTCTTCATTAGCGTACGACGCGGCGGATGCGGATGAGACGCTTCTTCCAGTATTCCTGATTCAGGCTGTCCTCGCGGACGCGCTTCCCGCTGGTGGGGCTGTGCACGAAACGTCCGTTGCCGGTATACACGCCGGTATGCAGACCGGTGCGCCCCCGGTTGGTGTCGAAAACAAGGATGTCGCCGGGACGCATGGGGCTCCGCCCGACCTCGTACCCGGCCTTGGCCTGCGAATCGGTCACGCGGGGCACGTTGATCCCGTGCTGGCGATAGGCCCACCAGATCAGGCCGGAACAGTCGAAACCTCGCGGCGTCGTACCCCCGGCCCGGTAATGCGCGCCGATCTGCGACTTCGCTGTCTGCGCCACGCGCGCGCCGACGGAACCGTCGTACCGCGAACCGCTCGACCCGTAATTGGGCGCGGTGATGTACGTCACGCCACAGCCGGAAAGCAACAGCGCCATCAGACACAAACCGACGAGCAACGCGCACCGGCACGCCGCCCCCATCCCGAACCATCGTTTCGCCACTCTGCTTTCCATTCCGCTATGGTAGATCACGTGAGGGCAGGATGCCAAGCATCCGCCGGGCCTTCCTCGGCCAACGGCACGCACCAGCCCTGCGCCGCGCTGCCCGCGAACCAGCGGACGGACGGGGACAGGGCCGCCGCCTCGGCCGCCGAGGCCAGAACTCCGGGCCTGTCCGCCTTGTTGGCGAACACCAGACGGCGACAGGGAGGACAGCCGCGAAACAGCCCTTCGGGATGCTCGACCAGCCGGGCCAGCGTGCCGGGCGTCACCGGATCGCCGGGCTCCCGCCCCGCCACCGCGCAGACGAGCGCCGCACGGTGCACGTGCGCGTCGTCCAGCGGCTGGCCCACGCCGTCCAGCCCGACGACCGCCACGCAGCAATCCAGACGCCGGGGAAACACGGGCTCGTGCGCCGCCGGAGCCTTGAGCGGCTTGCGCGCCGCGCCGTCCGCCTCCACCAGAAAACACGCTTCCGGCAAGGCGTCAGCCAGCGCGTCCACGGTTTCCGGAAGCAGTCCTTCCAGCTTGCCGACATCCGGCAACAGCCGCAGCGCGACCACGATGCGGGATGCCGCAGCCAGAGCCGCGCGGACGGCTCCGACGGGATCACTCTCCCCTTCCAGCAGGATCAGCGGGACGCCAGCATCCGGCGGAAAAATTCTGGTCGTCGTGGTGCAGACCGCCCGCCGCCCCGCCGCGACCATCCGATCCGCCAAGGCGTACATGAGGGTCGTCTTTCCCCCGGCTCCCACCAGCGCGGTCACACGGGGAAACCGGACCGGGCCGTCCGGTCCGGCGAACAGGCTTTCGAGATGACGCTTCCGCATGGCTACCGCAGCAGATCCATCTTTTTCAAATAGATCTCCAGACAGGAAAGCGCCGCCGGAGTCACGCCGGAAATGCGGCCCGCCTGCCCGAGAGTATGCGGGCGCACGGCGCAGAGCTTTTCCACGATTTCGGCGGACAGGCCGGGAACGGCGGCATACGCCAGATCGGCGGGCAACAGCACTTCCTCCAGCCGGGCAGAGCGTTTGACCAGCTCGTCCTGCCGGACCAGATAGCCCGCGTACTTCACGGACGTTTCCGCCTCCAGCCGGACCTCTTCGGGAAACGCCTCCACGCCGGGATGAAAACGCGCCAGCCGTTCCAGCGTCATGGACGGGCGGCGAAGCACCTCCTCCAAGGTCAGCGACTTGTTGGGCACGGCTTCGCCCAGTTCGCGGAACGTGTCGCTGGTCGAGGCGTCGGGCGAAACCCGAACCTCCCGCAGCAGGTCCAGCAGGCGGCCCAGTTCGTCCTGCTTGCGCCGGAAGGCGGCCCACTGTTCGTCGCCCACCAGCCCGAGGTCGCGCCCGAGAGGCGTCAGCCGCGCGTCCGCATTGGCCTCGCGCAGCAACAGGCGGTATTCGGCCCGCGACGTAAACATGCGGTACGGCTCCTTGGTCCCGCGCGTGACGAGGTCGTCCACGAGCACGGCCATGTACGCCTTGTCACGGCCCGGCAGGAACGGAGGCCGCCCCGTCAGGCGACATCCCACGTTGACGGCGGCCCACATTCCCTGCGCCGCCGCCTCCTCGTAGCCGGACGTCCCGTTGATCTGTCCCGCCAGCCACAGGCCGGGCAGCACCTTGGCCTCCAGCGTGGGTTCCAGCTGCACCGGGTCCACGTAGTCGTATTCGATGGCGTAGCCGGGCCGCACCATCTTGGCGCGCTCAAGGCCGGGGATGCTGGCGATCATGGCAAGCTGCACGTCCAGCGGGAGACTGGTGGAAATGCCGTTGGCGTAGCACTCCTGCCCGTTGAGGCCCTCCGGCTCGATGAACACGTGGTGCCGGTCGCGGTCGGGGAAACGGGCCACCTTGTCTTCGACCGAGGGGCAGTAGCGTGCGCCCGTGCCTTCGATGACGCCGGTGAACAGCGGAGAGCGGTCCATGCCCGAGCGGATGGCGTCGTGCGTCCGCTCGTTGGTCCACGTCACGTAGCAGGACACCTGCGGCTGTCCGGGTTTCGGGCCGTGGAAGCTGAAGCTCGGAGCCGGATCGTCGCCGGGCTGCTCCTCCATCTGCGAAAAATCGATGGACGACCGCAACAGGCGCGGCGTGGTGCCGGTCTTGAGCCGTCCGAGGGTGAGCCCGTGCTTCCGCAGGGAGTCGGACAGCTTCATGGCGGCGGCGTCGCCGAGGCGTCCGCCGGAAAAATGGGTGAGGCCCACATGGATAAGCCCGCGCAGGAAGGTACCCGTGGTCAGAATGACGTGCGGGGCCTCGAAAGTCCGCCCCAGTTCGGTGCGGACCCCGGCGGCGCGCCCGTTCCTTTCCAGCACCTCGTCCACGGTGTCCTGCCAGATGGTGACGTTCGGCTCGGCGAACAGGGTGGCCTTCACCGCGTCCATGTAGCTGTCGCGGTCGATCTGCGCGCGCGTGGCCCGCACGGCGGGGCCCTTGCTGGCGTTCAGGGTGCGGAACTGGATGCCCGCCCGGTCCGCCCACAGGCCCATCATGCCGCCGAGGGCGTCGATCTCCCGGACCATATGCCCCTTGGCGAGGCCGCCGATGGCGGGGTTGCAGGAAAGGTGGCCGATGCGGTCCACGTTCCCCGTGATCAGCAGCACGCGCTGCCCGAACCGGGCCAGCGTCATGGCGGCTTCACAGCCCGCGTGCCCCGCGCCTACGACTATACAATCGAACATAGTTTTTCCTTGGGAAACGTAGAGGGAAGGAACCTTCCCCGCAAGAAGCCCCTTCCCCCGCATCTTCCGTCCAGCCTTTCGACCGGCGGAGAAGAAACGCGAAAGGAATCCTCTTTCCATCACATCACGCCGAAAGCGTCATTCCCCAACGCCTCTCTCCTCGCGACGCCGGGAGACGTCCGCGCACGGTCCGGACGACCGGACGCCCCGTCCCTCCATCGACCCTTACGAAAGTCTTCGGAAGGAAAAGGGTGGGGTTTTGGGAGGGGAAAGGGAACCCTTCTGAAGAAGGGTTCCCTTTCCCCTCCCAAATTTTCGCTAGTCGAACAGCATCCGCGCAAGCACCTGCGCGTCGCCGATGGTCTTGGAAATGAGGGAATACTCGTTGGCGAGATGGTAGGTGGGCACGACGCTGGCCCAGACCGCTGCGGGGATGCCCATGTCGCGGAAGCCCACGGCCACGGTCCCGCCTCCGCTGCCGTCGCAGTGGGGCTCGATGCCGTAGATTTCCCGGATGCCCGCCGAAAGCCGCCGCACCACTTCACTGTCGGGCGACGTCGCCGGAGAGGCGGGCGCGTCCGTGACCGTGGAAAGCTCCACCGTCACGCTGTGCCGCTCCGCAATCGACTCCATGATCTCCTGCACCGAGGCCAGCACGGCATCATGGCTGATGCCCGGCAGGATGCGGCAGTCGATGTAGAACACGTCCTTGCCCGGCAGGGAATTGATGTTCGGCACGTTCTCCTCGTGCCGCGTAGGCACGAAGGTGCAGCAGGGAGGCTGGAAGAGCGGGTCCACATCCGCATACAGGGATTCGAGGTCGCGCACGTGCAAAATCATCTCCGAAGCCGCGACCAGCGCGTTGCGCCCTTCCTGCGGACGCGAGGCATGGCACTGCCGCCCGAGCACTTCCACCCGAATCCAGAGCTGACCCTTTTCGGAAATCTCGATGGACGAGCCGTCCGCCACGCCGTAGTCCGGCACGACCACGAAGTCGTCCGCGCCGAACAGCTCGGGATGGTGCTTCAGGATGTAGTGGATGCCGTACCGGCTGGAGGTTTCCTCGTCCGAAACGAAAATCAGGCCGAGGGACAGATCCGGCGTGATGCCCTGCGCCTTGAGCTCCTGCGCGATGAGCAGCCCGCAGACGATGGCCTGCTGGTTGTCCTCGACGCCGCGCCCCCGGATCTTGTCGCCGTCCACTACGACCTTCCACGGATCGGTCTTCCAGTAGGACAGCTCTCCCGGAGGCACCACGTCCATGTGCCCCAGAATCCAGAGCCGACGCGAAGACGCGCCGGGAATCCGGGCGACCACGTTGGGACGCACGCCGTCGGGCACGCGCGCGTCGGGGGCGTCGATGCGCAGGATGTCGGTCACGCCGAGCCCGCGCAACACCTCTTCCAGATAAAGCGCCTTCGCCATTTCGCCCGTGCCGCCGTTATCCGGTCCGAGGGCCGGGATTTCGGTCATGCGGGTCTGGTACTCGATGACCTTGTCCCGCTGTTGGCCGATGGACTCGATAAGCCGGGAGTAGTTTTCCATGCTGTTCCTCGCGGTTCGACTTCAAAAAACAGGAAGGGGGAAGACGACGCCTCCCCCTTCCCTGCGGGAGCCGTCCTGACGGACGTTCCCGGAAAAAAATATGGACGCGGGCGGATGCCCGCAGCAAACTCCGTACGGCTTAACGGCCCTTCGCGGCACGCTTGGACGCCTTCAACGGGTTGACCTTCGCGGACTTGCCGCCTTCCGTCTTGATGTGGGTGGCGAAGTTGCAGCGGCCGTCAAACCATTTCTTGGCGGGATTCGGGTAGCTGCCGCAGAACTTCTGCTCTTCAAAGGTGCGCACGCGGTCGCAGCCTTCGCACTTTTCAACGATGGGCTGCACCAGCATCCCCTTGATTTCAACGCCCTGCTCAGTCTTGACGGCACCCACGAGGGTTTTTTCGTCGCTCATGATAACCTCCTGCGCGCCGGAGCGCGATTTTTTACGTAAGAAACGAACTCTTTTATCCATATGGACAGAAATGTCAAGACCCGTCACCGCCTGCCGGCGACAAGTCGGCCCGTTTCCCGCCCTTTTCGGAGGCGCCGGACCGGCGCGCCCCGTACTCCGGGCTCCCGCCAGTTTGCCTTTTCTTGCCGTTTTGGGCAACGTAGCGCGAGCCGATTTCACTTCTTTTTTGAGGATTCCCATGCCGACATCACTCCCCTACCGTTACGCCCACGCCTCCACCGAATCCATGACCGGCTATTTTTCCTGCGAACCGCCGGAAGATCTGTCTTTCAAGGACGCCCTCGCCCGCCTTGAGGCCGCGCCGTTCGACGAATTTCTCCACCGCCACCTGCTCCGTCGCATCGCCGCCCTCTCGCCGGACGAGGCCGCCGCCCTGCGCGATCCCGACCGCCCCGCGCTCATGGCGTTGCTCCGCGAAACGGGTTTCCTGCATGCGGCCTTCGCCGCGCTTCTGGATGACGCCGACGACGCCGAGCTGGAACGTTTGGAGGCCGTCACGCCCCTCCCCTACCTCGGCTTCGCCCGCAAGAATCTTTCGGAAGCCGGACGGCGCGAACAGGAAATCCTCGCGGCATGGAACGCCCTGTTCGAGGACAACCTGTCCAATCATCATCCTCTGCCCCATCCCGACGACGTCGAACTTCCCCTGCCCGCCTCCGTGCGCAGCGCAGTTCCTTCCGAGCCAGGGCGCACGGCGGCGGACGTCCACGCCGAACTCGCCGTGCCCGGACAGCCCGTCTGGACGCGCCCACCGGCCCAGACCACGGCGGCGGAAGCCCTGTCTTCGCTGGCGACCTGCGGCGTGATCGCGGGCACGGAAATGCGGCATGAATCCTCGCTGGCCCCCGTGGGCCTGCTGCGGAACTGGAACGTGGATATCGCGGTCCGCTGCGGCGGGCTCGACTACACCCTGCAAGGCGAAGCCACCACATGGGGACGCGGCGTTTCCATCGCCACGGCCCGCGCCTCCTATTCGATGGAGATGGCCGAACGCGCCTCGGCCTACCTCTCCGTGGACGGGGACGCGATCAGCGACCGGCTCCACCCCTGCCCGCTGGTCCGGGCCAGCCACGCCGAACTGATCGCACAGGGCCGCAAGGCGCTGGACCCGCGCGCCCTGCCCATCGACGCCGTCTACCGCGATCAGCCCCTCCGCTGGATGGAAGGCCGCGACGCCGCCGGAGCTCCGGTGCTGGTTCCGGTGCAGGCCGTGGGGCTGTTCTGCAATCTCGACGAGCCCGCCCTGTTTCTCTCCCCCGGTTCGACGGGCATGGCCTCGGGGAACACTCTTGACGAAGCCAAGGTAGGCGCGCTGACGGAAATCCTCGAACGCGACGCCGAAGCCACGGTCCCGTGGCGGCGCGACCAGTGCTTCACGCTCGAAGCGCGCGGCGACCATCCGCTCGCCGTCCTGCTTGCGGACTACGCCCGGCGAGGCATTCACGTCTGGTTCCGGGACATGACCACCGAATTCGGCGTGCCCTGCTATCAGAGCTTCGTGACCAAGAACGACGGTTCCGTGGCCCGTGGCGCGGGCGCGGGGCTTTCCGGCCCCGGCGCGCTGCTTTCCGCGCTGACCGAGACGCCCTATCCGTACCCCAACGGCCCGGCCTCCGCGCCCGCTCCGGCGGGGCTCGCGCAACGCCGTCTCGAAGACCTGCCCGACTACCGCCTCGACTCGCCCGCCCGGAACCTGCGTCTGCTGGAAACCGTGCTCATCTCCCACGGGCACATGCCCGTCTATGTGGACCTGACGCGGGACGATCTGGAAATTCCCGTGGTCCGGGCCATCGTTCCCGGCCTTGAGCTGACGGCGGACTTCGACGCTTTCTCGCGTCCCTCCCCCCGGCTGTTCCGGCGGTATCTGGAAGGGAAATAAAAAATTGAGGAGGGGGAACTTTCTGGAGAAAGTTTCCCCTCCCCAAACCCCACCTCCTCCTCTTCAAAGACTTTTACCCTTATCGAATCCCTGCTCTCGTTTTTTCCGATGGAGGAAAGACGGTGTTCCTCTGTTGGGCGGAGAAAAAGACAACGGTGGAGAACTGGTGAGAAAGGCAACTCCGCCATCTCCAAACAAAACAATGTCGCCCCCGTCCGGCCAGGTCATTTTCCACATGCCGTCCGCTCGCCGGAAATGAGGAAAAGAAAGATAACCCGGTAAGCCTTCCTTCTTCATTCGGCGCAATTCCCTTTTCCCCGCATTCACGGTAGGGTGCCCGGCACGGCGGGGCGCTCCTTTCCGCCGTGTTTCCGTAACCATCCTTGACGAACTCCCGGAGCCATCGTGACGCGCCGTTTCCTTTTTCTGTTTTTTCTGCTGCTCGCTCTGACCTGCACGGCCTTCGCCGCACCGAGCATTCAGCCGGGCTTCAAGACGCTGGGCATCTGGGATCCGGCCTCCGCCGTGCGGCTGGACCTCGCCGTCTGGTATCCCACCCACTCCTCACCGTTTCAGGTGGACTATGGGGACTGGAACTTTTCGGCGGCGCGCGGCAGGCCGCCCCTTGAAGGACAGCATCCGTTGATCGTACTGTCCCACGACGTCGCCGGTTCCCGCTTTTCCCTGCATCAACTGGCGGCGGAGCTGGCCCGCAACGGCTTCGTCGTGGTCGCCCCTACCCATCCCGGCGACAACGTGGACGGCATGGATACGCTCTTCACCGCCGCCCAGACGACGAACCGGGCCAAACAGATCGGCCTGACGCTGGACCTCGCCCTGAGCCACCCGGAAATGGCCCCGATGATCGATTCCCAGCGTATCGGCGTCCTCGGCGTCGGTCCGGGCGGCACGGCGGCCCTGCTCGTCGCCGGAGCGCGTCTGGACGCCACGGGCTGGCCTCTCTACTGCGCGGGCAAGGAGGACTCCCCGGACCCGTATTGCACGCCGTGGGCCCGACAGCGCATGGACGCCTTCGCCGCCACCCCCAAGCTCAATGCAGCCTATCGGGATCGCCGCGTGCGCGCCGTCGCCGCCGTGTCCCCCTACTACCCCATGATGTTCACCCAAAGCGGCCTGTCGCGTATCCGCATTCCGCTGCTCCTGCTCCGCGCGGAAAAAAGCCGCCTTTATACGCTCCAACACGCCGAACGCCTTCTGACCGCCATGCCGCAGCCTCCGCAGCTCGGAATGCTCCCCAACGCCAACGCCGCCACCCTCATGTCCGCCTGCGGAGACACACTCAAACAGACGCTTCCCGAAATGTGTCTCGCCGTGGACGCCTCACGTCGCGAAGCCGTACAAAACAAGATGGCCGCCGAAGCCGTGGCCTTTTTCCTCAAACACCTCGGCAAGCCCAACCCGCCGCCGCTCCCGCCCGAGCCGGAAGACCAGCCCCAAGTCACCGCCCCCGCGCCCGAGAAGCCCCCCGTTAAAAGACGAAGAAGATAAAAGATTGGGGAGGGGGAGGAGAAACTTTCTTCAGAAAGTTTCTCCTCCCCC
>CAUHBW010000132.1 GCA_959604115.1 uncultured Bilophila sp.
CATTCATGCGGCCTGTGCCCTGCTGCGGGATCCGGAAGAGGAACTCCGTGCGCAGGAAATCCGCACCGTCGCGCCACCCGCCCGCCGGGAAGGCGGGGTTCCGTGGCTTGCCATCCTGTTGTGCGCGTTGTTCCTCGCGGGCGGTGCGTGGTATCTTCGCGACGTCATCCCCGGAGTCCTTTCCGGACTGACCGAGACGGAAAAGACGGTTCCGGCGGCTCCTGCGGGCCTTCCCGAAGAAAAGGCTCCCATAGCGGATCCGCAGTCTGTTGCCTCCCCCGTCTCCAACGCGACGCTTCCCGCATCCGAGGAACCGATCATGTTGGGGGGCACGCCGCTTCCCGCCGAAAACGCCACGGTCGAAGCGCCGGTTCAGGAAAACGCGATCCCCACCGAAGGGCATCGCATCCTGTTGAATGCGCAGGACGACTGCTGGGTGTCGACGACGGCGGACGGCAAGAACAGCCAGCGCGTCATGCATAAGGGCGACACGCTGAGCGTCGATTTTCAGGAAAAGCTGGTCATGAAGCTGGGCAATGCCGGAGGCGTGCAGGTAACGTTCGACGGCAAGGAATTGCCGCCCGTGGGCAAGCTCGGACAGGTCAAAACGGTTACGTTCCCCAAGGACGCGCAGAACTAGCATATGGAATGGTCCGATACGGCCCTCGTTCTGGGGGTGGGGCGCTTTCGGGAGGCCGACCTCTGGGTGCGCCTGCTGACGCGCCGACACGGCATCGTATCGGCCTTCGCCTTCGGAGGCAGCCGGAGCCGCAAGCGGTTTTGCGGCTGTCTGGATCTGTTCAATGAACTGCAGATCAGCACCCGCGCCACCCGGAACGGGATGTATCTCTCCCTGTTGGAAGGGAACCTGATCCGGGGGCCGCGACGTTTGCGGACGGACTGGAACCGTCTGGGCATGTTTATGAACTGCGTCCGGTTCGTCGAGGCCCTAGGGGTTCCGCCGGATGGCGCGGCCGGCGCGTTTTTGTTGTTGAAGGATACGCTGAAACTGCTTGAGGAGGCCGAAGGCGTGCAGGACATTTTGCCCGTACTGTTCCGGTTGCGGCTGGCGTCGCAGCAGGGATACGCGCCCGCTTTGGACGCGTGCGCCGTTTGCGGGAAAAAAGACTTCGATCAGGCGGGGTTTCTCGTTTCGGAAGGAACCGTCGTGTGCCCCGACTGCCTGTCGCACCGAGGAAATATTGTGGAGATCAGCGGTAAAAGTCTTGACGTCCTGCGCCAAGTTCAGGAAGATTCACCGCTGCGTTGGCGTTTTTTGACGCCCGGCCCTTCCGAAGAATCGGATACGTTGTTGCTCCCGGCGGAACGACGAGAGTGCGCGAGAGCTGTGGATGGCTTTGTGCAGTATCATTTAGGCCTGACTTGGGACAGGGGACGTTTCCGGAGGGTATAACCCCCGGGGTACGGTTTCGGCCAAAGGCTTCGTCCATTGCAGACGGAACGTTTCAGTGCTGACCGCCTCTCCAGTGAGAGCCGCTATTGTTATGGAGGAAGCATGTATTTTCAGGATGTAATTCTCACTCTGCAACGCTATTGGGCGAGCAGGGGATGCGTCGTCGCTCAGCCGATGGACATAGAGTGCGGTGCCGGCACGTTCAACCCTTCCACGTTTCTGCGCGTCATCGGTCCCGAACCGTGGCATGTGGCCTATGTGGAGCCTTCCCGGCGTCCGACCGACGGTCGGTACGGTGAAAACCCCAACCGTCTCCAGCACTATTTCCAGTTTCAGGTCATTCTGAAGCCCTCTCCCGACGACGTGCTTGATCTGTACCTCGGCAGCCTCCGGGCTCTGGGTATCCATCAGGAAGAGCATGACATCCGTTTCGTCGAAGACGACTGGGAATCCCCGACCCTCGGCGCGTGGGGCCTCGGCTGGGAAGTCTGGCTGAACGGGATGGAAGTGTCCCAGTTCACCTATTTCCAGCAGGTCGGCGGCATCGACCTGTTCCCCGTAAGTTCCGAGATCACCTACGGTCTGGAACGTCTGACCATGTACCTTCAGGGCAAGGATTCGGTCTACGACATCCAGTGGAACGAGCACGTGACCTACGGTCAGATATACCACCAGAACGAAGTGGAGCAGTCCCGGTACAACTTTGACGAAAGCGACGCCGCCATGCACCGCGAGCACTTCAACCAGTTTGAAGCGGAATGCCTGCGGCTGGTCGGTAAGGGACTCCTCTGGCCGGCTTACGATTATTGCCTGAAATGTTCCCACACGTTCAACCTGCTGGACGCGCGCGGAGCCATCTCGATCACCGAACGGACGGGGTATATCGGACGCGTGCGCACGCTGGCGTCGTCCGTTGCGCGTCTGTACGCCGAACAGCGTAAGGAAATGGGGTATCCCATGCTCGGAGGGAACCAGTAATGTCCACCTTTGTTCTTGAAATCGGCACGGAAGAACTGCCGGCCCGTTTTTTGGCCAACGTCGAAAAAGAACTGGCGGAACGGTTCACCCTCGGACTTGAGGAAGCGGGATACGCATTTTCCCGTCTGGACACGTGCGCCACGCCGCGCCGTTCGGTCGTCATTGTGGAAGGTCTGGATGATATTCAGCCGACCAAGGAAGAGCTGGTCATGGGCCCGCCCGCCCGCATCGCCTTCGATGCGGAAGGCAAACCGACCAAGGCCGCGCAGGGCTTCGCCAAGACGCTCGGCGTCGATGTGACTTCGCTGAGCAGAACGCAGACGGAAAAGGGCGAATACCTTTCCGGCATGAAGAAGACCGGCGGTGTTCCCACCCTGGACGTGCTCGCCGTTCTGTGCCCGTCCGTCATCGCCGCGCTGCCGTTTGCGAAACGCATGCACTGGGGCGACGGCGACTTTGCGTTCGCGCGTCCCATCCGCTGGATGCTCGCGTTGCTCGGCGATACGGTCGTTCCGTTTGAAATCGGCAAAGTGACTTCCGGTCGGACGACGCAGGGCCACCGTGTCCTCGGTCCCGGCCCCTTCACCATCAGGACGGCTTCCGAATACGTGCCCACCATCGTCAACGAGGGCAAGGTCCAACTGAAGGCCGGAGAACGCCGCGAGTACATCGTCAGCGAAGGCAACCGGATTGCGGAAGCCGCCGGCGGCAGGATCATCTGGATCGAGGGGCTGCTCGACGAAGTGCAGGGCCTGGTGGACTGCCCCGGGCCGCTGCTGGGCGATTTCGATCCCTCGTTCCTCGAACTGCCCCGGGAAGTGCTGCTGACCAGCATGCAGGAACATCAGAAGAGCTTCGGCGTGGAAGACGCGCAGGGGAATCTGCTGCCGCACTTCCTGACCGTGCTGAACCTGCACCCAAAAGATCTTTCTCTGGTCAAGAAGGGCTGGGAACGCGTCTTGCGCGCTCGCCTCGAAGACGGACGCTTCTTCTGGAAGACCGACCTCGAAGCCACCTTTGAGCAGTGGCTGGACTCCCTTGATTCCGTCACCTTCCTCGCGCCGCTGGGGAGCATGGGCGACAAGACGCGTCGCGTCGCCATGCTTTGCCGCTGGCTTGCGGAACAGGTCGGGCAGGACATGGAACAGGCCGCTCGGGCGGGCCGTCTGTCCAAGGCCGATCTCGTATCCGCGATGGTCGGCGAATTCGACACGCTGCAGGGCATCATGGGCGGCATCTACGCCCGCAAGAAGGGCGAGACGGAAGCCGTCGCCGCCGCGCTGGCCGAACAATACCTGCCGTCCGGTCCCGATTCGCCGGTTCCGGCTACGGAACTGGGATCCATTTTGTCCATTGCGGACAAGGTTGATACCCTTGTGGGTTGCTTCGGGTTGGGGATGATCCCGACCGGAGCGGCCGACCCCTACGCCCTCCGTCGCTGCGCGCTCGGCATCACCCGAATCATGCTGGAACGCGGATACCGTTTCGACGTGAAGGAGCTGTTTGAAGAAGCGCAGAAGCTGTACGGCGAACGCAAGTGGAAGCTCGCTCCGGTCGAGTCGCTCGCCAAGCTGAACGAGTTCTTCGTCGCCCGCGTCAAGAATTACTTCCTGACGCAGGGCAAGGAAACGTTGCTGGTGGAAGCCGTCACCGCGGTCGAGCCCGACAAGGTCTGGGCCCTCGGCCAGCGTCTTGAGGCGCTGCAAGCCATGAGCCGCAAGAACGATTTTCCGCAGGCTGCGCAGACCTTCAAGCGTGTGGCGAACATCATCCGCAAGCAGGGGCACGAAGCCGGTGTGGAGCTTAAAGGCGTCTGGCGCCGCGAGCTGTTGCGGGAACCGGCGGAAATGGCTCTCGCGGAAGAACTTGAAACGTTGTTCGCCGCTTTTGAAACCGAACTGGCCGCCGATCGCTTCGACGCGCTGTTCACCATGCTTGCCGCCTTGCGTCCCGCCGTGGACGAACTGTTCGACAAGGTCATGGTCATGTGCGAAGATCCCGAACTTCGCGCCAACCGTTTGAACATGCTCAAGGCGCTGACCCTGCGCATGGACAGACTCGCCGATTTTTCGGCCTTGCAGATATAGCCCCACATGTCTCCCCGGCTCGGTCCGGTCGGGGGGACATTGCCATAACGTGTTCGGAAAGAGTTCTTGCGCGGCTGCACGGGAGGTTTTCCCGAAAAAACTTGACTGAGCGCGTAAAAAAAGATAAGGACATCAATTCAAACCGCAACCACGCCGCGTCTCCGACGCAGCAAGACGTACCCTGGAGGGAACATCGTGGCCAACCACAAGTCTGCCATCAAGCGTCACAAGCAGAGCGTGAAGCGCGCTGCTCGCAATCGCACCGTCAAGACCCGCATCAAGAATGTGGTGAAATCCGTTCGCGCCGCCATCAAGGAAGGCGATCAGGCCGCTGCTTCTCAGCTCCTGAGCACTGCCACCTCTTCTCTGGATAAGGCCGCCACCAAGGGCGTTATCCATTGGAAGAAGGCTGCCCGCAAGATTTCCCGCCTTGCCAAGGCCCTCAACGCCGCCAAAGCCGCCGCGTAACGTATCTGATTTCTGATGCAAAAAAAGGAAGGAGCCATCCTTCCTTTTTTTGTGCCTTCTTTTCGGGAAGGGCCGTTTGTTGCCGGAACTCAGTTTTCGATGCCCGCCATCCGGGCAAGCTCGGTTTTTCGTTCCTGCTCGCCCAACTTGATGCACTGGGTAAAGGTACTGCCGTCGCGAATATCCTTGACGACCCGGAAATGACGGAACGCCCGCGAAGCGAGTTGCGGCCAGTGTGTGATCAGAATCATCTGGCGGTGCGCGGCAAGCGCTTCGAGCCGCTCGGCGACCTTGTTGAGGGTCAGTCCGCCGACCCCGGCATCCACTTCGTCAAATATCAGGGTAGCCTCTTCGCTGTGCTCCTGTATGGAGACGACCGCCAGCATGAAGCGGGACAGTTCGCCCCCCGAGGCTATTTTATCCAAAGGCTGCGGCTGCTGTCCGGGGTTGGGGGACCAGAGCAGACGCACGCGGTCCTCACCGCATCCGGGAAAGAGCTCCGTCGGACTCCAGTCCGCGATGACCCGCACATACTGGGAGAAGCCCAGTCCCATCAATTCGGCTTCCAGTTTTTCCGTGAAAGCCTTTCCGGCCTTGCGGCGTTCCGGGTTGAGACGGCTCAGTGTTTCGGCCAGCTGGGTTTGCAGCTGCTTTTCCTGTTTTTCAACCTGCCGGATATCAAGCGTACAGGCATCAAGGAAAGACAGGTTGTCCTGTATTTCATCCCGGAGAGAGAGGATTTCGGGGAGGGTCCGGTGAAGTTTGCGCTTGAGCTGCGCGAGCTCGAACAAGCGGGATTCGATCTGCTCCGGGTCCGCATCGACTTGAGGGAGAGGAGGGCGGCGGAGTTTTCGTTCCAATTCCGCAATGGTCTGCCTAAACGAGGTCGTGGCTTCAAGATGGACCGCCATTTCTTCGTCATCTCTGGCGAGCAGTTCCAATGCGCGTTCCAGATGGCCCAACTGTTCGAGGAGGCCGGTCTCGTCGCCTCGCAGGAGCGTCTGCACCCGTTCGTAGTGCCGCCGCAGCTGTTCCGTTCCGCGCCATTCGGCACGCATGGCCTCAAGCTGCTCTTCCTCGCCTTCAACCGGAGCGACCTTCTCGATTTCCGCAAGATGCATCTCCAAAAGTTCCCGGCGATCCGCCAGATCTCGGAATCGCGCGTGCAGGGCTTCCTTGCGTTCGGCGGCTTCCTTCAAGCCTTTGACCAGTGCATGACGTGTTTCCAGCAGCTCGGGCTGATCCATCCAGTCGTCGATCAGTTTGGCCTGAAAGCTCGGCTGGAGGAGTTTTTGTTGTCCGTGCTGGCTCGTATGGACGAGCAGAGCGGTCCGCAGTTCCTTGATGGTTTCCTGCGAGGCCAGCGTATTGTTGATGAACAGGCGACTGCGCCCCGACTCCGCGATCAGTTCCCGACGAATGATGAGTTCCTCGCCGGAACGCACAAAGAGCGCCTCGACTTGCGCGCGCTCCCTGCCCGGACGGACCATGTCCGCACCGAGCCGCTCGCCCATCAGAAAGTTGAGCGCTTTCAGAATGAAGCTTTTGCCCGCCCCCGTTTCGCCGGTGAGAACGTTCATCCCCGCAGAGAATTCCAGTTCCATGTCTGCGATCAGGGCCAGATCACGAATATGCAGATATTCAAGCATGATAAAAATGACTCGTACCGGGAAAAGGTCATGACACCACGGCGCCCCATTTTTCTGAGGCTTCTCGCGAACAGGGCAACACCATAGGGGGATTGTCCGAATGTTGCAAGTCGTCCCGCAAAAGCGGCACTCGCAATCCTGAAAGGATTCCTTGAAGATTTATTTCTTGAGCCGCGGATCCAGCGTATCGCGCAGGCTTTCGCCAAGCAGGTTGTAGCCCAAGACCGTCACGAGAATCGCCAGTCCGGGATACAGGGACAGCCACGGAGCTATTTCAAGAACGTCCTTGCCTTCCATAAGCATGTTGCCCCAACTGGGGTCGGGAGGCTGGACGCCGAGGCCAAGGAAGCTGAGGGACGACTCCACCAAAATGGCCCCCGCGATGCCGAGCGTCGCCGAAACGAGTACCGGCGTCAGCGCATTGGGCAAAATGTGCATGAGCATGATGCGGGAGGATTTCGTACCCGCCAAGCGGGCGGCTGCCACAAAATCACGTTCGCGCAGCGAAAGCGTTTCCGCGCGCACAAGGCGGGCTACCCCCATCCAAGAAGTCAGCCCGATGACGATCATGATGTTGTTGAGGCTCGGTTCGAGAAAGGCGATGACGGCAAGGATCAGAAAGAACGAAGGAAAGCAGAGCATCACGTCCACGCCGCGCATGATGAGTTCGTCCACGATGCCGCTGAAGTACCCGGCAAGCAGCCCCAGAACGACGCCGATGGCGATGGAAATGCTGACGGATACGAAGCCGACCCACAGGGAGACGCGGGCTCCGTACAACAGACGGGAAAGCACGTCGCGCCCGAGCGCATCCGTTCCCAAAGGGAAGGTGGAGCTCGGCGGTTCCAGAATGGCGTGAAGATGCAGCTCCGTGGGATCGTACGGGGCAAGCCACGGGGCGAGCAGGGCGGCTATCGACATTACGACGACGATTCCCAGTCCGAAGAGCAGCATGCCGCGCCGGGAAAGGACATGGCCCAGCTTTTTGCAGAACGGCGTCAGAACGGTATCTCCTGTCATTGGCGTTTCCCCTGTGCCCGAATACGGGGATCCGCCAGTCCGTACCCGATGTCCGCGAGCATATTGCCCGCAAGGGTAAGGACCGCGCCCAGAACCAGATTCCCCATGATCAACGGATAATCGCGCGCCATGACCGCGGTATAGAACAGCTGTCCCAAGCCGGGCAGGGCGAAGATGGTTTCGATGATGACGCTGCCCCCGATCAATCCGGGAACCGAAAGGCCCAGCAGGGTGATGACCGGCAAGAGAGCGTTGCGCAGTGCATGCCGGAAAATGACGATGCGGGCGGGAAGCCCCTTGGCCTTAGCGGTCAGGATGAAATCCTGACGCAACACTTCCAGCATGGAGGAACGCATGAACCGGGACATGCCCGCCACACTTCCTACGGTAATCACCGTGATGGGCAACACAAGGTGTCTGCTCAGATCGGCCAGCTTGCCCCAGAAGGACAAGGAATCGTAATCGAGGGACATCAGACCGGAAATCGGCAGCCACTGGTGTTCCAGCCCCGTATACAGCATGAGCAGCAACGCCAGCCAGAATCCCGGCATGGCGAATCCGAGAAAGACAAGCACGGTCATTCCCTTGTCAAACCACGAGCCCTGCTTCCAAGCGGAAAGGACGCCGATGGGAATGGCGATGAGCAGCGTCAACAACAGCGACACCACGTTGATGCCGATGGTCAACGGAAGACGTTCCGCAATCTTGTCGATGACGGGGCGCGCGTCGCTGGACATGGAATTTCCGAAGTCAAGCTGGACGACACGGGAAAGCCAGTCGAAATACTGCACGTACAAGGGACGGTCGATGCCGTAGAGCGCCTCCAGACGTGCCCGTGCCGCCTCGCCCGCAAGGGGATTGAGGGTCGTCTGCATATCCGTGGGCGTTCCCGGTGCCAGATGGATGACGATGAAGCTGACGAGCGTGATCCCCCAAAGCACCAGAAGCATCCAAACCGTTTTGCGCAGACAGCGCAAGAGAAAAGCCGTGGTCTCGTTCGAGAACATGTATGCCTCCGGTGCCTTGGGTTATCCCTGATGGCTCATCCAGTCGGACATCTCCCGCACTTCCTTGTCCCAGAGAGCGGAAAGGCGCACATCCAGAAACAGCTTGTAGCAGGCGTCAAGCAACCCGAGGCAAAGCTCCATCAGATACATTTTTTCGAGAAAACCGGCATCGGGATCGTCGTCCTTTTCCATTTCGACTTTTGGGGTCTTGAAAGAACCGAATGAGAAATCTTCAGCTTTGATGGTCGTTTGCCAAGCAAGTTCTTCCCGCTCGAAACGGACGAGCGCCCGCGTTACCTTCTTGCCGGTACGCAGTCCCAAACGAACTTCCCGCAGTTGCGAGAGGGAGCCGGAGACGGAAGCCGTTTCCAGATTGTCGCCTTCGCCGCCCTGCACCACGATGCGCTGTTCGAGGTTCAGGGAAAAGGGCGTACCGTTTTTATCTTTGAATCCC
>CAUHBW010000133.1 GCA_959604115.1 uncultured Bilophila sp.
CCTATCCCCCTCAAACGTTCGTAAGGGTAGACGTCGGCTGCGGCGGTATGGGAGGGCGGGGCTTTCTGTTCGTCTCCCGGTTCCGCCTCAGGATGGAGGAGCAGGGAATTCCCCTGACAACTTTAGGATGGAGTGTTTTTGTTTCTTCTCGGACCAGAAAGAAGCCTCCTTCAGGACTTGTCCTGAAGGAGGCTTTGTTTTTGTTGCATAAAGACCTTTTTCAAAGTCCCCCGAAACCGTGATGAGGGATTCGATAAGGACGAAAGTCTTTGAAGGGAGAGGGAAACTGTGGGGGTGCTCCCCCTCTTCAGAAAGTTTCCCTCTCCCCTCCCCAATCTTTTTACCAGTCCAGCGTCGCCTTGAAGGCGTGGGCCAAGGCTTCGACGGGTACGGAGAACAGGGCGCTGTCGGCGGAGGCCACGGTCATGCGGGCGTCGGAGGTCACTTCGCCGATGAAGGGCGCGGCGGAACCGAAGTGCGCTTCGAACTCGGCGGCCTTGTCGGGCGCGACGGAGACGAGGAGACGGCTCGCGGATTCGCTGTACAAGGCTTCCGTCAGAGTGAGCGCGCCCGCGACGGGAACGCGGTTCAGGGCCAGATGCGCGCCGAGGCGGCCGCCGATGCACATTTCGGCAAGGGCCACGGCGAGGCCGCCGTCGGAAAGGTCATGGCAGGCCGTGATGAGGCGGGCGTTGATGGCCTGATACAGCTTCCGGTAGTTGGCGAGCGCGGACTTGGCGTCCACGTGCGGCACCGTGTTGCAGGCGATGCCGAGCTGATCCGCGATTTCGCTCCCGGCCAGCTCGCGGGCCGTGGAACCGAGGATGTAGAGACGATCGCCCGGCTTCTTGAAGTCGGAGGTCACGGCCTTCTTCACGTCGTCCATGACGCCGAGGACCGAGAAGAGCACGGTCGGCGGGATGGAAATCTTCTTGCCGCCGCCGGTGTAGTCGTTCTTCATGGAGTCCTTGCCGGAAATGCAGGGCACGCCGTAGGCGATGCAGTATTCGGACAGGGCCTTGCAGGCGCGCACGAGCTGCGCCAGCTTGTATTCGCCGTCGGGCGTCTTTTCCGACTGCACCGGGTCGCACCAGCAGAAGTTGTCCACGCCCGCCATACGGTCGGGGTCCGCGCCCACGGCCACGGCGTTGCGGATGCCTTCGTCCATCGCGTTCGCCATCATCCAGTAGGCGTCATAGTCGCTGTACTTGGGGCAGATGCCGTGGCTGATGACCAGACCGGCCTCGGATTCGAGGATGGGACGGATGACGCCCGCGTCGGACGGGCCGTCGCGCTTGACGCCGGTGAGGGGCTTCACCACGCTGCCGCCCTTCACTTCGTGGTCGTACTGGCGGATGAGGTATTCCTTGCTGCAGATGTTCAGACGGCCGAGCATGGCCTTGACGAGTTCCGCCTGATCCACGCCGGTGTCCTCGATGCGGGCGTCGGGATGCTGCGGAGCTTCCCACACGGCGTTGAGCTGGTACTGGGGCACGCCGTCGTGCATGAAGGCCATGTCCAGATGGGCCACGATCTTGTCGTTGTAGGTCACGTGGAACACGCCGTCGTCGGTGAATTCGCCGAGGGGCGTGGCTTCCACGTCCATGCGCTTGGCGAGGGCGAGGAACTCTTCGAGAGCCTGCGGCGGCACGGCGAGGGTCATGCGTTCCTGCGCTTCGGAGAGCAGGATTTCCCACGGACGCAGGCCGTCGTACTTGAGCGGCGCGCGGGCGAGGTCGATGCGGCAGCCGTTGGTGTCCTCCGCCATTTCACCGATGGACGAGGACAGGCCGCCCGCGCCGTTGTCGGTGATGGCGTTGTACAGGCCGAGATCGCGGGCGTACATGATGAAGTCGTACATCTTGCGCTGCGTGATCGGGTCGCCGATCTGCACGGCGGTGGCGGGAGAGCCTTCGTGCAGCTCTTCGGAGGAGAAGGTCGCGCCGTGGATGCCGTCCTTGCCGATGCGACCGCCGGTCATGACGACGATGTCGCCGACCTGCGCCTTCTTTTCATAGCCCTTGCGCGGCTTGCCGTCCGTGGAGGACTTGCTCGGGGGCACTTCCGTGGGGATCAGGCCGATGGTGCCGCAGTAGACCAGCGGCTTGCCGAGATAGCGTTCGTCGAACACGATGGAGCCGTTGACCGTGGGGATGCCGGACTTGTTGCCGCCGTCCTCCACGCCTTCGCGCACGCCTTCGAAGACGCGGCGGGGATGGAGCAGGCGGGGAGGCATGGCCTCTTCATGGAAGGGGGAGGCGAAGCAGAACACGTCCGTATTGCAGATGAGTTCCGCGCCGAGGCCCGTGCCCATCGGGTCGCGGTTCACGCCCACGATGCCGGTCAGAGCCCCGCCGTAGGGGTCAAGGGCAGACGGGCTGTTGTGGGTTTCGACCTTGATGCAGGCGTCGTAGTCGGGCGTGAAGGCGATGACGCCCGCGTTGTCCTTGAACACCGAGTGGCAGAAGTCCCTTTCGCCGAGGCCGGCGCGGATTTCCTTGGTGGTGTTCATGATGCAGGTCTTGTACAGGCTGTTGATCGTCTCGGTGGTCCCGGCGTCCTTGTCCGTATAGGTGATCTTGGACGCGAAGATCTTGTGCTTGCAGTGTTCCGACCAGGTTTGGGCGAGGACTTCGAGTTCCGCGTCCGTGGGGTCGGCGGGCAGGCCGAAGGCCTTGCGCTGGGCGGCGACTTCCGGGCTGGAGAACCAGTTCCTGATCTTGGTCATTTCCTCAAGGCTGAGGGCCAGCGTGTTCTTGTGGCTCACGTCCATGAGTTCGGCGTCGTTCATCGCGGAAAGGGCCACGACGTTGACTTCGTCGCAGGACGCGCCGGTCACGCGGGCGGCCTTGGACGCGAAGCCCGGTTCGGCGTCCCACTGGGCGCGGCTCTTGATCTCGAAACGCTGGATCAGCTCGTTGGCGAGCAGGTCGCGGGCGATGTGCGTGACCTGTTCTTCGGTCAGTGCGCCGTTGAGGCGGTACTGGACCGAGGTGTACACGGCGAGGCTGGTGCGGTCTTCGATTCCGAGCACGAGCGCGGCGGTGTCGCGGGCGGTGCGGCCTTCGTTGTCGGTGACGCCGGGGCGGTAGCCCACCTCGATGATCCACGAGGTTCCCTCTTCGGGAAGAGGCAGGGGAGACAGGGACACGGTCTGCAGGACCGGATCGTGCAGCACGCTTTTTTCCATGAGCGCGTTCACCTGTTGCGCGTCGAGTCCTTCCAGCGTGAACACCTTGACCGTGCGCACGCCTTTGACGGGAATGCCGAGCGCTTCACGGATGCTGGCCGCGGTCTTGCGGCCGATCGTGTCGTCAAGATGAGGGAAAAGGCCTGCTTCAATGCGATAGAGCATGTCTGTCTCCTGAACTGTTTTGTAACCGTTGTGGGCGAAGTGGGGGAAAGGATCAGGCGTCGCGGTTGCGGACGTAGCCGATGAGTCCGGCGAGGATGTCCTTGTAGCCCGAAGCCGGAAGTCCGGCTGTGAGTCCGTCGAGCGCCTCCTGAGCCTGATGCAGATACGTATCAGCTATGCCGCGCGTCCTGTCGTCGAATCCGTTGTCCCGGACGGCGTCGATGATGCGCCGGACGTCTTCGTCGGAAAAGGACTGGGCGGCGAATTGGGCGAAAAAGGTTTCCCGTTCGGCGGGAGCGAGCGAGGCGGCGTAGAAGAAGATGGGCGGCGTCAGCTTGCCTTCGCGCACGTCACCGCCCTCGGGCTTTCCGGTGCGGCTGGAGGGCGCGAAGTCGAGTGCGTCATCGACGATCTGGAAGGCCATGCCGAGGTTGAACCCATAGGCGGCGGCCCGTTCGATCTGTTCCGGCGTGCCCCCGGCGCGGATCGCGCCGATGTTGCAGGCGGTGCGGATCATCCATGCGGTTTTTCCCGCGATGATCTCGTCGTAGGTGCGGAGGTCGTCGGCCCGTTTGCCCTGATTGGCGATTTCGAGGATTTCGCCGTAGGCGGTCTGCGCGATGGCGTCCGACGTGGCGGCGGTCAGCCGGGGGTCGCCGAAGCCCGCCACCATCTGGTTTCCCTTGGCCAGCAGCGCGTCCCCGGCGAGGATGGTTTCCGTAACCCCGAAGACCTTGTGGGTCGCCGTGCTGCCTCTGCGCAGTTCCGCGTTGTCCATGACGTCGTCGTGGAGCAGAGTCGCCACATGGAACATTTCCATCGCCGCGGCGAGGGAATAGATGTCATCGCCGCCGTAGCCGAGCAGGCGGGCCATGAGGACCGTCAGCAGCGGGCGCAGGCGTTTGCCGCCGTTTCCCATGGCGTATTGGGCGATGGGGACGACGGAGGGGGGAAGCTCGACGGCCGCTCCGGCCAGAGCCGCATTGATGTGGGGCTGTTCCTGGGCGAGAAAGGTGCGAAGTATGGTCATGGGCGGATAAGGATAGGGTTGCGGTCGCACGACGCGGTTCCGTCGCGAATCCGTTCTACATAGCTGTTAGCCGGTTGATGTGCAAGTAGCTTTACACCTCCCGCTGCTTTTCCTACAACGGACCTTGTTTCGACAATCTCTTGCAGCGAGGAACGCATGGAGTTCGACAGCAGGCTTTTTTTCAGCGCCCTCGGGCTGGCCTTTATTTTGGAAGCCCTTCCCTACACGCTGTTTCCCGAACGGATGCGGCAGGTTCTGCAATCCCTCGGAGAAGAGGGCGCGTCCGGATTGCGCCGGATGGGGCTTTTTTCGCTCGCCGCCGGAGTCGTGGTGCTCTGGCTTGCGTTGCGCTGAACCTTTTTCCGCGACCCCGGACGGAGAGAGCGTGCGCCGCTGCGGCGACGGCTCCCCGAAATGAAGAAAGCCCCTGAAAGCCGATGCTTTCAGGGGCTTTTTCTGTACGTCGCCTTACACGAAGAACAGGTAGGTGATGAGGGCGAAGCAGGGGAACAGGATACCCACGGACCAGGCCATATAGCCGAAGAAGCTGGGCATCTTCACGCCCTGATCTTCGGCGATGGAACGGACCATGAAGTTCGGGGCGTTCCCGATGTAGGTCACGGCGCCCATGAACACCGCACCGGCGGAGATGGCGGACAGGGTTTCGGTCCAGTCGGTCATCAGGTGTGCGGCGTCGCCGCCCGCAGTGTTGAAGAACACCAGGTAGGTCGGCGCGTTGTCGAGGAACGAGGAGAGCAGGCCGGTCAGCCAGAAGAACATGGCGTTCACGGGCTGGCCTTCATGGAAGACCATGTTGATGACGCCGGAAAGCGCGCCTTCGGTGCCCGCCCGCAGGATGGCGATGGCGGGGATCATGCTGATGAAGATGCCGATGAACAGCTTGGCGACTTCGAGGATGGGCTCCCATGTGAAGTTGTTCAGCTTGCGGCATTCCTTGGTGGTCAGAGCCAGCGAGGCTCCGGCGAGGGCGAGCAGAACGACGTCGCGGGCCGCGTTCTGGAGGTCGATGTGCGTTCCGTAGATTTCGAAGCCGGATTCGGGCTTCCACACGCCGGAAACGAGCACGGCGATGATGACGCCGACCAGAAGCAGCAGGTTGATCTTGCCGTCGAGGCCGAGCTTTTCAGTGGACTGGTCGGCCGGTTTCGGCTTGCCTTCCTTGCCGTACAGGACGGTGTCCAGCAGGAAGAAGACGCCGAGCAGGATGACGGACAGGAGCACGGTCTTACAGAACAGGTGCACCGTCGTCCAGAAGAAGGACACGCCCTTGAGGAAGCCGAGGAACAGCGGCGGGTCGCCGAGGGGCGTCAGGGAGCCGCCGATGTTGGCGACCAGGAAGATGAAGAAAATGACCGAGTGCATGCGGTACTTGCGGTGCTCGTTGGCCCGGAGCAGGGGACGGATGAGCAGCATGGCCGCACCGGTCGTTCCCATCCAGCTGGCGAGGATGGTGCCGAGCGCCAGCAGGCCGGTGTTCACGAGGGGCGTGCCCACGAGCTGACCTTTGAGACGGACGCCGCCCGCGATGGTGAACAGCGCGAACAGGAGGACGATGAACGGGATGTATTCCATGAAGAGAACATGGACGAGCTGATAGGTCGCCAGCTGTAGCCCGTAGACCATCGCGCAGGGGACAAGGAACGCGAGGCCCCAGAAAACCGCCACTTTGCCGAAGTGGTGATGCCAGAAGTGAGGCAGGGCCAGCGGCCCGATGGCGATGGACAGCAACATGCACACAAACGGAATGGCCCACATGATGGACAATTCCGCGCCGTTGAGGTCATGGCCGCCGGAAGCCTGGGCAGACAGGGGAACCAGCGCCGTCAGCGCCAGCGCCATGAACATGGCAAACAGTCGTTTCATCTCAGGTCAGCTCCTTGGGAAAACTTTTTTCATCCGATATGGCTCTAATATGAAAATGCAAGAAGATCAAGATGCACACCGGGAAAGCGCGTCTCGTCTTTCCCGGAAAGGGACCGATCAGCGCGGTTCCGAAGCGTTTTTTTCCTCCTCTTCCGCCCTCAGATCCTCGAAGGTCATGTCGAGCGTCCCGCCCGTGCGTTTCGCGTAGGCGTTTCCGAAACGTTCCGCGGCGTCCCTGAGCGCTTCGGCGCTGCCGAAACCGTACAAGGCCGCCGGTTTCCGCTTGTCGTCCGTATGGATTTCCAGCCGGTGCCCCTGCCAGTCGCTGTGCCCGTGCAGGCGCCGTATGCCGGTGATGTCACCGCCCGTGCCGTTGACGATCCAGAGTCCCCGCGTTTCGTCCATCAGCAGATACCCCGCTTCGGTGTCGCACCATGTGGGGGACAGGCCGAGCCTGCGGACGAGGACCCGCGTCTTCCAGTAGGGAACGGTGCGGGCGACGAGGTTGAGGCCCCTGAAGAACAGAAAGATGGCGACCACCGGCGTGACGCCGATGGCGACGAGGCCGGGCATGGGCGACCAGAGGTAGAGGTGCCATGCCCCGAGGGCGAAAAGACCCCCCATACTCCAGCGGAACAGGCCGCGGAACAGCGGAGGGGGACCGAGCAGGCGACCGATCGCGAGTGAGGACATGCGGACTCCGGAACGTACCGACCCGAAGATCGGACAAAAGTTGCCTTATGTTAGCGCAGGCCGGGGTACGCGGCAACCGTTTTTCGCGCGGAAAGCCCGGAATCGTCCGGTTTACAGGTACAGCATTGGTGCTGTAGCATAGCCGTTCCTCTGGACCTGTAACCTTTCGAGCTTGGTATGCCCTGTTTGTTTTCTTCCGGCTATACGCCCGGGAAAGTCCGCCTGTTCTGCTCCCGGCGTACGGTGGCGTTGCTGACGGCGGATTGCTTGGCCCTGTTCGGGACGATGTTCCTGATAGGGCTCCTCCGCGTGCTGATGGGCGGGGAAATCTCGTTGTCGCAGCATGTTCCTTTGGCGTTGTTCCTGATGGTGGCGCCTATCGTCAACGGTTTCGAGGGACTGTACAGTGAAATTCCTCCGGCTCTTCCGGAGGAGCTGCGGATGCTCGGCATTTCCACTTCTCTCGCCTATTTCAGCATCGCCATTTTTTTGTTCCTCGGGCGCGGAGACATGCCTTCGCGGACGGTGTACCTGTTTTCGTGGGGATTGAGCCTCGGCGTGGTGCCGCTGGTCCGGTGCGCGGTGCGTACCCGGTTTTCGCGTGAAAGCTGGTGGGGCGTGCCGACCGTGCTGTTCGGTTCGGGCGATCTGGTTCCGCGTGTGGAAGCCTATCTGAAGAGGCATGCCGAAGCGGGCCTGCGTCTGTGCGCCCGGTTCGTCAGTCCCGCCTGCCCGGAACTGGATCATGCTCCCCAAGCCATTTCCGAGGCCGAGAAGACGCTGGACCCGTTGTACAACCGTGCGGATCTGGAGACGTTCGTCCGGCTGTATCCCAAGACCTGCGCGCTGGTGGTGATGGAAAAGGACGCGCCGCTGGCCTGCCGTCAGGAGCTGATCGATGTGGCCGGCCAGTTGTTCAGCTCGGTCATCCTCGTCCCCGAAGATCTGTCGGAAGGGGACATTCCTTTCTGGGTCCGTCCGCTGGAAATCGGCGAAGTGCTGTGCCTCAAGGTGCGGCAGAACCTGCTCGACCCCCGTCGGCTCGCGCTCAAGCGCGGCATGGATTTCGTGCTTTCGCTGGTCGGCGGAATCGCGATCCTGCCGTTTCTCGCCTTCATCGCGCTTGCCATCAAGGTGGAGTCGCGGGGGCCGGTGTTTTTCCGTCAGAGCCGCATCGGGCGGGACGGGCAGACCATCCATATCCTGAAATTCCGCACGATGGTGCGCAATGCCGAGGAGGTGCTCCAGAAGTATCTGGAGGCCAACCCGGAACTGCGTCAGGAATGGGAGGCCGACCAGAAGCTCCGCAACGATCCGCGCATCACCCGGATGGGCGCACTGTTGCGGCGCACGAGTCTGGACGAGCTGCCGCAGCTCTGGAACGTGCTGTGGGGCGAGATGAGTCTTGTGGGCCCCCGTCCCATCGTCGAGGACGAGATTGTGCGCTACGGCTCGGCGTTCGCCTCCTACAAGCGTGTGCGTCCGGGCATGACCGGACTGTGGCAGGTTTCCGGCCGCAATGACCTCTCGTACAAGCAGCGCGTGCATCTCGACCGTTTTTACATCTGCAACTGGTCCACATGGCTGGACCTGCTGATCCTCGCCAAGACCCTGCCCGTGGTGCTGGGGCGCAAGGGCGCGTACTAGAGGGACGCCTCCGGCGGCGGGGCTTACCGCCTTTCCCCTTTAAAGATGAATAAAAAAGGGTTCCGCATTCAGTTCAAGCTGGATGCGGAACCCTTTGGGTTTGCTCCTGCGGCGCAGGACGCCTTCTTGACGAATCCTTGGCGGCGTCGCCGTGCGCGTCCATCGTTCCGGCATGCCGCTTTCTTGAACACGGCTTTTTTGAAGCACCAAACCGCGGACGGTTTTCGTGCCATCCTATAATCCATTCAGATTGTTTGAGCGGAATAGTCCTTTCGTGTCGAGGCGCGTCTTCTTCACGTTGCTCCGGGAAACTTGCGGTCGGGAACGGGCTCCGGCGTCTCCGCAACCGTGTTCCGTCCCGTTTATGAAAGTCTT
>CAUHBW010000134.1 GCA_959604115.1 uncultured Bilophila sp.
CGATACGATCACAGATAAGACAAGAGGCGGGAATCGGTTCCCGCCTCTTGTCTTATCTGTGATCGTATCGAGGTGAGTGGACCGGGGGACGATAGTCGTCATGCCGATCCGGGTGGTGTTCATACCGGGGTTCCTCATGGCGGGGCGGCCTGTGATGGTGCATGCAGCCTCCGAGCAGGAACACGATTCCGAGCAACGTCACGAGCAGCAGTTTCATCATTCCTCCTAAAACGGTCTTGTTTGAAGGAAGAATAGGTCCAAACGTTCCAGACGGCAACAGGCCTCCTCTGGACATCTCCCGACGCCTGCGCTTATAGCCACAAAAGACTTCGACTCCAACAGGGAGAACCTTTTGTGAATGTAAACGGGAAAGCCTACCGGACCATTTGGACTGACGAGACGGATCGACTGCTCGTCATCAATCAGCATCTTCTGCCGCACCGTTTTGAAACAGCGGAACTGGCGTCATTCGCGTCCGTATGCGCCGCCATCCGGGACATGCTCGTCCGGGGGGCGGGCCTGATCGGCGCCACGGCGGGCTACGGCATGTGGCTCGCCGCGCGTGAAGCACCCACGACATCGAACGAAGCCTTTGACGCGTTTCTGCGTTCAGCCGCCGCGACGCTGAAGCGGACGCGCCCCACGGCCTCCAACCTGGCATGGGCCGTCGAACGGCAATGCGCCGCCATCGCGCACGGCGGTTCGCCGGAGGAAAAACGCCGGATAGCTCGCCGGACGGCGCAGGCCATAGCCGACGAGGATGCCGAAGCGTGCAGACGCATCGGCGAACACGGAAAGAGCCTGCTGGAGCGGATCGCCGCCCGGAAGCACGGGGAACCCGTCAACATCCTCACGCACTGCAATGCCGGATGGCTGGCTTTCGTCGATTACGGTTCCGCGCTTTCCCCCGTATACGCGGCGCATGACGCAGGAATTCCCGTCCATGTCTGGGTCGATGAAACCCGGCCCCGCAATCAGGGCGCGGGACTGACGGCATGGGAACTTTCCCGGCACGGCGTTCCGCATGCGCTCATCGCGGACAATGCGGGCGGCCACCTCATGCAGCACGGCATGGTGGACATCGTCATCACGGGCGCGGACCGCGTGACCCGGCAGGGCGACGCGGCCAACAAGATCGGCACCTACCTCAAGGCTCTGGCGGCTCACGACAACGGAATCCCCTTCCATGTCGCGTTTCCGTCCTCGACGTTCGACTTTTCATTGAACGACGGCGTGCGGGAAATCCCCATTGAGGAGCGCGACGCGCAGGAAGTCCGGATCATGAGCGGGAAAACCACGGACGGTCGCGTTCTCGACGTGCAAATCTGCCCGGACGAAACCCCCGCGCGAAACTGGGCCTTTGACGTAACCCCCCATCGGCTGATCACCGGCCTCATTTCCGAACGCGGCGTCTGCCCCGCCACGAAGGCGGGCATCGCCGCACTCTACCCCGAAGCGGAGGAACGGGCATGAGCTCCGGTACGAAAGAAGGCGTCGTCAAATACCGCGCGCATCACACGCCGGACGATGTCGCCGCCTATCTGCGGAAATGCCCTCCGGCGCTCCGCGACGCCGCGTTGTCCGCCTTGGAACGCTTTCCCGAACTGGATGCGGCGCGCACGGCTCTTCACGATGCCGGTTTGATCGGCGTATACCCCTCGGGAATCGGTTACGGCAACATCTCGCTGCGGCTTGCGGATGCTCTGTTCCTCATCAGCGGGAGCGGAACGGGTGCGCACCGGACGCTGGGCATGCGCGGCTACAGCCTCGTCCATGCCTTTGATCCGTCCGCCAACACGGTATCTTCCTGCGGTCCTGTGCGGGCTTCCTCGGAATCCATGACTCACGGAGCCATCTACCGCGCCGCTCCGGCGGCACGCTGCGTGATCCACGTCCATAACCGGGCCCTGTTCTCCTCGCTGCTGGCGCAGGACTGGCCGCATACGCCGGAATCCGCCGCCTACGGCACGCCCGCCCTGTCCCTTGCCGTGGCCCGGCTGGCAGCGGAGTTGCCCCCGGCGGAGGGCGTGTTCGTCACGGCGGGCCATGCGGAAGGACTCATCGCCTACGGCTCGACGATCGCTTCGGCGCTGGACGCGATACTTTCACTTCAACACGGAACAAGGAACGGAACATGACTGTCAAGATAGGCATCATCGGAGGCAGCGGCCTCGACACGCTGGATATCTTCACCAACGCCCGGGACACGTTCACCAGCACGGTATGGGGCGAGCCATCTTCTCCGCTTTGCGAAGGCGAAATCGCGGGGGTTCCCGTCGCCGTTCTGGCGCGGCACGGACGCAGCCATACGCTGGCCCCTTCCTCCGTCAACTATCGGGCCAACGTACAGGCCCTCAAGGACGCTGGCTGCACCCACATTCTGGCGACCACCGCCACCGGCTCCCTCCAGGAAGAAATCCGGCGCGGCGATCTCGTCATCATCGATCAGTTCATCGACTTCACCAAACAGCGGAAAATGACGTTCCACGACTATTTCAAACCGGGACTGCCCGTCCATGCCGCCATGCCCGAACCGTTCGACGCCGGACTGCGCCGCATTCTGATCGACGGCTGCCGAAAAAACGGATTTTCCTTCCATCCAGCCGGAACCGTCATCACCATCGAAGGACCGCGCTTCTCCACCAGGGCGGAATCCCGCATGTTCCGGCTGTGGGGGGCCGACATCATCAACATGTCCATCGCCACGGAGGCCGCGCTCGTCAATGAGGCCGGAATCCCCTACGCCGTGGTCGCCATGTCCACCGATTACGACTGCTGGAAGGAGGACGAAGCCCCGGTCAGCTGGGAGGAAGTATCCGAAGTCTTCAAGCGGAACGCCGAGAAGGTAACCTCTCTGCTTGTGGAGAGCATTCCCGCCATTGCCGAAGCGGCGGCCAACGCCTGAAACAGACCAGAAACAAACAGCCCGGCGAAATACCGGGCTGTTTGTTTCTGTTGTTGTGGAACTAAACCGGCTTAACCGGCGTGGAACCACCATTCCGAGCCTTCGGGCTGGATGGTCGTTCCGTGGTAGGCGATCATCACGCCCTCGTTGTCTTCGTTCCGGTGGCAATACTTCTGGGCATGACGGATGGCGGTCGCCTTGTCCACATTCTCCGCGATCATGCCCGCAGGCTTGTTCTCACTCTTCGTACGGGCAACAAAAAGAACATCGTACGTTCTGTTTTCGGTATCCATAGCGTCTCCAGTCGATTAAAGCGTCCCGAAAGCGAACCGGCTTCGCGCGTTTTCGCGATGCGGCGCGAGTCCGCTTTCCGCATTCAAGGATTCTCTTTTCTCTTGGTGTCTTCTCCCTCCGTTGTCAACCCCGCCGCACCTTTCGGCACCTTTCCGTTTTTTGACAGATTCGTTTTTCCGTCTCGAACGAACTGTTTTCCTTTTTGGTCATACATCCATTATCACATGAAATTGTTTATGAAAATAAAAAAATAATGAAGCCTTGTCCTTTTTCCCGCAATTGTCTATGAACGTACAGCCATAGAGAAACCGTGAGAGGCGGTTTCTTGTTTACACCAATCGTACCAGGGGAGGAGACGGATTATGACGAAGAAACAATCCAAAATGAACCTGCCGGCCCAAATGGTCATCGGCCTGATTCTCGGCGTAGTCGTCGGCAGCTTTGCGTCCGCCGATTTCACCGCCGCATATCTGCGCCCGCTCGGTCAGTTGTTCATCACGCTCATCAGAATGGTCGTGGTTCCGCTCGTGCTCGCCACGCTCATCGCGGGCGCCGCCGGCATCCACGACTTGAGCAAACTGGGCCGCGTCGCGAGCAAAACGATCCTCTACTATTTCCTGACCACGGGCATCGCCGTGGCCATCGGCCTGGTGCTCGCCAACATCATGCACCCCGGCGTCGGACTCGATCTGTCCACGGAAGGTCTCAAAACCAAGGAAATCACGCCTCCCGGCCTGATCCAGACACTGCTGAACATCGTGCCCATGAACCCCGTGGACGCCCTCGCCAAGGGCAACATGCTGCAGGTCATCTTCTTCGCCGTCGTCTTCGGCTTTGCCCTCAGCTCCCTCGGCGAGACGGGCAAGCCCCTGCTCCGCGTCTTTGAACTCATGGGCGACGTGATGATCCGCATGACCAACATGGTCATGATGTACGCCCCCATCGGCGTGTTCGGCCTCATCTCCTATACGGTCAGCCAACACGGCCTCAAGGTGCTCCTGCCTCTCGGCAAGCTCATCCTCGTCGCCGCCATCGCTTCCGCTCTCCATGTGCTCATCTGCTACACTCCGCTGGTCAAGTGGGTGATCAAGATGCCGCTGCCCAAATTCTTCCGCGGCATCTTCGCGCCCTGGCTGCTCGCCTTCACGACCTGCTCCAGCGCGGCGGCCCTTCCCGCCAACCTTCAGGCCGTACGCCGTCTCGGTGCGTCCAAGGGCGTGTCCAGCTTCTCCATCCCGCTCGGAAACACCATCAACATGGACGGCACCGCCATCTACATGGGCGTTGCGGCGGTATTCGCCGCCGAAGTCTACGGGCTTCCCCTGACCATGGGCGATCAGCTCACCGTCATCCTTATCGGCCTTCTGGCCTCCATCGGCACCGCCGGCGTTCCCGGAGCAGGACTCATCATGGTCAGCCTCGTGTTCACGCAGGTCAAGATCCCGTTGGAAGCCATGGCCCTGATCGCCGGCATCGACCGCGTTCTCGACATGATCCGTACCTCCATCAACGTGCTTGGGGATGCCACCGGCGCCCTGCTCGTCTCCAGACTGGAAGGGGAGCTGAACACGGAACCCTATGATGAAGAGGAAGAAAACGAACTGAGCACCGGTACGGAAACCTTTGAATAGGCACGTCCGGTCCTGAGAATCTTGGGGGCGCTTCTTTCGGGAAGCGTCCCTTTTTCTTTATGGAAAAACTTCTGTTCCCGTCGGGGAGGATACCCACGACGCTCGACCGGGGAGCGGTTCCATGCTATATGGAGAAAAAACGGGGAGGGGCATAGCCTGTTTCTTCCTGTTTTCCCCGTCCGGTTTTGTCCATCGTGGTCAAGGCCATTCCCCAACGGACGGGTTTTCAGACATCGAACCGTGAGGGGCACTCATGGGTAAAGAACATAAGGAAGCCTTGCAGGTCACCAAGGAAATCGTGGTCAAGTTCATTGAGACCCAACGCATTTCCCCAAGCAACTTCGCGGAACACTTTCCCGCCATCTACAAGATCGTTCTCGAGACGCTGGAAAACGACGCGACACAGGAAGACGGAAGTGAACACGGAAAATCCTAAAGAAACGCTTGAAGAAACTTCTTCCGCTTCGCAGGACGCCCACGCCGCCAAGGTTTCGGGGCTGTTCTCGCGCATCGTGAAATGGTACGATCCTCTAAACCGTCTCCTGAGCATGGGGCTGGATCAGGGCTGGAGGAAATGCCTTGCCGATGCGGTTCTTCCGGAGGCGTCCGAAGGGAAGCGCGTGCTGGATCTCGCCGCCGGAACGCTGGACGTGACGCTGGCGGTACGGAAACGCTATCCCGACGTACAGGTGTTGTCCATGGACTTCTGCCCGCCCATGCTGGTTCACGGACAGAAAAAACTGTCCGCCGCCGACAGAGATTTCGTGCTTTCCGTCGGAGCCGACGCACGGGCGCTGCCCCTGCCTGACGCCTGCGTGGACGGCGTCACCATGGCCTTCGGCATCCGCAACATTTCTCCGCGCTCGGCTTCCTTCAAGGAAATGGCCCGTGTACTCAAACCGAAAGGACGCGCCTGCATTCTCGAATTCGGTACGGGAAAAAATCGCATCTGGCTCGGCCTCTACAACTTCTATCTGAAACGGGTGCTCCCGCTCATCGGCAGATTGTCCGGAGACGCCGACGCCTACAAGTACCTCGCCAGAACCATTATCGAATTCCCGGCTGCGGACGCCCTGAGCGATGAAATGCGCGCGGCCGGCTTCGGGAGAATCTACCATATCCCGCTGTGTTCCGGCATCGTGTGTCTCCATGTCGCCGAAAAGGCCTGATCCGCTTCCATTAACAACATCCCGGGGGACGTATGAAGACATTCTTCTTTTTCGGAGATTCCATAACGCTGGGCGTCAATGATGCGCCCGCCGGGGGGTGGGTGGGGCGTTTCGCCGGTCTCGCGGCGCAGGCCGGTCTGCCCGTGCCGCCGTCCACCTTCTACAATCTGGGCGTCCGCAAACACGCCAGCAGGCACATCCGCCAGCGCTGGCTTTCCGAATACCGCGCCCGACTGAATGACGCCACGGTTCCGTATCTGCTTTTCTGTTTCGGTACCGTAGACATGGCGGCCCCTCAGGGCTCCGTCGCCGTTCCTCTGGAGGAAAGCCTCGAAAACGCCCGCTCCATCCTTTCCGAAGCCCGGCGGGAAGCTCCCGTGCTCATGATCAGCGCCCCGCCGGTCAAGAACCCTGAACATCAGCAGCGGATCGTCCAGTTGGACAAAGCCTACGCGAAGCTGTGCCGGGAGCTCGGCGTCGAGTATCTTGATCTTCAGGCCGAGCTGCCTTCCGCCTATGTCGAAAATCTGGCCGACGGCCTGCATCCCGGAGCGCGGGGCAACCTGCTGATCGCGGAACGCCTGCTTGCGGCCCCGATCATGCGGGAATGGTTCCGCAACTGAACAACCTCAAGCCGCCGCAACGAAAACGCCCGATCCTCGCAAAAAGGATCGGGCGTTTTGGATTTGGGCGAATCGCCGCCTCAAGACTCTCCGTTATGCTTCAACTTCCTCGCCATTCAGCTCAGCGCGAAACTTGCGGGAAAGGCGGAACACGACCACTTTGCGGGGAGGCAGCGTAATGGTCTCATCCGTCTGGGGATTACGGCCTTTGCGCGCTTCCTTGCTGTAAGCCTCGAACTTTCCGAAACCGCTTACCAGAAGGGCGTTGTCCTTCTTAATGGCCTGCTTCATCAGGCCCAACAGGATTTCCACCGTATTCTTCACATCGGCGCGGTTCCTGTCCGTCCTCTCGTAAATGGCTTCCACAATATCCGCTTTGGTCAGTGCTCTGTTCATAGTTCCTCCATACTTCCCAAATAATGTTCGAGCCGCAGGGGGCATCTCCGACGACGGCCTCTTTTTTCAGATACGCTCCTCAAGGCCATCGCCGAATCTTCCTCTCAAAGAAGCCCCGGGCTCTCCGTCAGTACCGACTCCACGCCCCTTTCCCGCACAGACGCCGCGTGTCCGTCACTCCCGCCGGACACGCCGCCGACTGCGGCGTCAATGAAAAGGAACCGACTCGCCTCTTCCGCCTCAGTCCGCCTCTTCCCCCAAAGAGGCAACACCGCACGAAACAAGGTTTTGTCTGCTTTTACTATACCTGCTGTTCGCCTATAGTTCAAGGAAATTACGCAGGTTTGACGTAGCGTTGCCCACGCGGACTAGATTTTTTCCCTGATCGCGGCGGCCAGAGACATCATTTCCTGCATATCTCCATAGGCGCTCTGGGGCCAGGCGGCATATCCATCACCGGAAAATCTCGGAATGAGATGCCAATGAAGATGAGGAACCTGCTGTCCCGCCGCAGGATAATTGTTTTGAATGACGTTTAGTCCTTCCGCGCCCGTCGCCCGCATGATGGCGGTACCGATTCGTTTCATGGCCGCGATCAGCGCATTGCCCAATTCGTCGGGCATATCGAACAACGTTTCCATATGCGCCTTGGGAACGACCAGCGTATGCCCCTTGTTGACGGGGCCGAGATCCAGAAAGGCGATCAGTTCATCGGATTCAAATACGGACGCGCAAGGGATTTCACCACGGGCGATTTTGCAAAAAATGCAGTTTTCCTGCTGTGCTGACATACTATGCTCCTTTCGTTGCCTTGGCTCGACCTTCGCGGAGAACTATGGGATAGTATTGCGGCGGACCACATGCAAAGTTCGATAAGCGCCAAGAGATACCATCACTTACAGTTTAATACCAAACAAATCAACCAATATGGAAAAAAAGACTCTCACGGAAACGCCATTGCGCGAATGCCTTGTCCCCATCGGTAATCCCGCGCCCCCTTCAGACGGCGCGGATGGGCGTTCCGGCCCTAAACAGCGCCCGATCATCGTCCCGTTTTTTCTTCCATTCGCAGGTTGCCCTCATCGTTGCCTCTTTTGCGCCCAAGACAAACAAACGGGCACTGCTCACGCTTCCGATTCCTTACCATACCCGGAAGCCCTTGCCAATCTTTTGTCCGATTTGGAGCGACAGCACGCCGAATCCGCCACAACGGGACGACCTTCCCGTCCGGTGGAACTGGCCTTCTACGGCGGAACCTTCACGGCCCTTCCGGAACGGCTCCAAACGGAGTGCATGCGACTGGCGGCGCAGGCCAAGGCGAAAGGTATACTCTGCCGCATCCGATGTTCCACAAGACCCGATGCCGTGGCTCCGCAACGGCTGGAAATCCTGAAACGCATGGGACTGGACACCGTCGAACTCGGCGTGCAGTCGTTCCATACCAAGGCGCTGCGGCTCTCGGAGCGCGGCTATGCGGGAGAGACGGGCCGGGAAGGTTGCCGCCGGGTTCAAGAAAGCGGGCTGGAACTGGGCATCCAGCTTCTGCCCGGCATGCCGGGTTCCACACCGCAAGGATTTCTCGACGACGTGCGGGACTCTCTCGACTTTTCCCCCGCCTGCCTTCGATTTTATCCGTGTCTCGTGGTGGAGGGAACGCCTCTCGCGGCACTGTGGAAGGCCGGAGGGTATCACCCTTGGGATATGGAGACGACGATCGACACGCTGGGAGCCGCGCTTGCCGCCGCATGGGAACGCCGGATTCCGGTCATTCGCCTGAGCCTTGCCCCGGAGCCTGAGCTGGACGACGCCGTATTGGCCGGGCCGCGCCATCCGGCGCTGGGTAACATCATCCAGGGGGAAGCGCTGCTGCGGACGTTCCGTAACCACATAGCCCGAAACGGTGGAATGCCCCCGAATCGGATCGCGCTTCCCCGATTATGTCAGGGCTTTTTTTACGGAC
>CAUHBW010000135.1 GCA_959604115.1 uncultured Bilophila sp.
GCCGGGGCGTCATGCGCCCCGGCGTGGTCCGGGAAGTGCCAGCCGCCGCGGTCGCCGCCCTGAAGAACGGGGTGGATTGGGTGTAAGGGTTTGGTGGGGGCGGGGAAACGTTTCTGGAGAAAGGTTTCCCCGCCCCCTCCAATCCTTTACTCCATATCCACCGCTTTCTTCAGGGCGGCGACCTCGGCGGATGTCAGTTCCCGGACCTCGCCGGGGCGCATGACGCCGAGGCGCAGCGGCCCCTGCGCGACGCGGACGAGCCGGAGAATGGTCAGGCCGAGATCGCGGCACATGCGGCGGATCTGGCGGTTCAGGCCCTGATGCAGCGTCATTTCGAGCAGCGTCCCGCGCTGGCCCGTGGGTGCGTCGGCGTCGCGGGAACGCCCGGACAAATCGTGCATGTTCCCCGGAAGGACGCGGACCTCGACCGGCGCGAGCTTCTCGCCCTCGGCAAGCGTCATGCCCCTGCGCATGGCGTCAAGGGCGCGGTCGGACACCCTGTCCCGGACGAGCACGCGGTAGACGCGCGGCATGTGGTGGCGGGGATGCACCACGCGGTTCGTCAGCTCGCCGTCGTCGGTGATGAGGACCAGCCCTTCCGAGAAAAAGTCGAGCCGTCCGGCGGGGTAGAGACGGCGGGATTTCCACTGCGCGGGAACGAGATCGAGCACGGTGGTCCGGCCCTCGGGATCGTAGGCCGTGGACACCACCCGCACGGGCTTGTGCAGCAGCAGGTAGCAGGGGGCCTGCGCGGCGGCGCGGATCGGCTTGCCGTCCACTTCCAGCGTATCCGCGCCGGGAACGACCTGAAGTCCCGGAGAGCTTACGACTTCGCCGTTGACCTTCACGCGCCCGGCGGCCACCAGTTCGTCGGCGCGCCGACGGGAACAGACGCCGGCATCGGCCAGCGCCTTATTGATTCGTACTGTCTTTTCCATGATACTCCTGAATGCGCGCCCGCGTGCGGGGGGCCGGCTACGGCGGGGATTCTCCGCTGGCGCTTGGTGATAATGTGGGCTAGACTGCCCTTTCGTCAAGGAATATGCGAATGAGTAAAAAGAAAGAGACCTCGGCGGAGCGTTCCGAACGCCGCAAAAAGGAACTCCGGCTGGCCCTGCGGGTGTTCCGGTACTTCCTGCCGTACAAGTGGGCGATGTTCGTGGCCCTGCTGGCCTCAGGCGTGGTGTCCGCCACCACGGCGGGCACGGCGTGGCTGATCAAGCCCGCGCTGGACGACATCTTCATCCGGCAGGACGCCACCGCGCTCGTCTACGTGCCGCTGGCCTTCATCGTCCTGACGGCCCTGAAAGGCTGCGGACGCTACCTCCAGAACTGGTGCATGCACTACAGCGCCCTGCGCGTGCTGGAAACCATGCGTCAGGAACTGTTCGGCAAGATCATCACCCTGCCCCTGCACTTCTACGAAGCCTCGCAGGTGGGCGCGCTCATGTCGCGCGTGATCAACGACGTGGGCATGATCCGGCAAAGCCTGCCCGCGTTCATCCAGATCATCCGGCAGGTGATCACCATGATCGGCCTGTTGTACGTGGTCTTCCAGCAGAACTTCGAGCTGGCCTGCTGGGCCATGATCGTGCTGCCCGTGGCCGCGTTCCCGCTGTCCCTGTTCAGCCGGGCGCTCCGCCGCTACGGGCGCAAGAACGCCGAAGTGAACGCCAGCATCTCCAGTATGTTGCAGGAACTCCTCAGCGGCATTCGGGTCATCAAGGCCTTCGCCACCGAGAAGCAGGAAACCGCCCGCTTCAACAAGGAGAACGCCCGCATCATTTCCATCAACTTCCGACAGTCCTGCGTGTCCGAACTGTCGTCGCCGGTGATGGAACTCATCGGTTCGCTCGGCATCGGGCTGGTCATCTGGTACGGGGGCCGCGAGGTCATTCAGGGCGACATGACGCCGGGCGCGTTCTTCGCCTTCATCGGCGCGCTCGCCATGCTCTACACGCCCTTCAAGTCCCTGAACGGCGCGAACATGAACGTCCAGAACGCGCTCGCCGGGGCCGAACGCGTGTTCGCCATCCTCGACGATCCCGCGCTCAGGACCGAACACGGCGGCGCGCTGCCGCTGGACGGGCCGTTCCGGGAATTGTCCTTCCGCAACGTGAGCCTGCACTACGGCGACGAATCCGCGCCCGCATTGCGAGACGTCTCGTTCACGGTGAAGGCCGGGGAACGCATCGCCTTCGTCGGGCCGTCCGGGGCGGGCAAGACCACGCTCGTGAACCTGATCCCCCGCTTCTACGACCCGCAGCGCGGGGAGATCGTCCTGAACGGGCGGCCGATAGCGGACTATTCGCTGGCGTCCCTGCGGCGTTCCGTTTCGCTGGTGTCGCAGGACGCCTTCCTGTTCGACATGACGATCGCCGAAAACATCGCCTACGGCCGCGATCCGTCCGAACCGCCGGACATGGACCGCGTGCGCGCCGCCGCCCGGGCCGCCTACGCCGACGGCTTCATCTCCGAACTGCCCGACGGCTACGAAACGGCCATCGGGGAACGCGGAGTCCGGCTCTCCGGCGGGCAGAAGCAGCGCATCACCATCGCCCGCGCCCTGCTCAAGAACGCGCCCCTGCTCATTCTGGACGAGGCCACCAGCGCCCTCGACTCCGAATCCGAACACATGGTCCAGAAGGCGCTCGACAACCTCATGCTCAACCGCACCAGCCTGATCATCGCGCACCGGCTTTCCACCATCCTCGAAGCGGATCGCATCGTGGTCATGGAATGCGGACGCATCGTGGACATCGGGCGGCACGAGGAACTGCTCGGGCGCTGCCAGCTCTATACCCGTCTGTACAACATGCAGTTCCGCGCGCACGAAGACCTGCGCGCGTGCGAAACCGCCCCCGTGGAGTCCTGATGTCCCGTTCCGGCAAATCGCTGATGAGCCTCCTGTCCGCGCCCGTGTACCGGCTGTACCGTCTGTGGTGCCGGTCCCTGCGCTATACCGAAATCAACCGCGCCGCCATCGAAACGACCACCGATCAGGGCCGCCCCGTGGTTCTGAGCCTGTGGCACGACGAGCTGTTCCCGCTCATTTACCTCAAACGGCAGCTCAACATCATCGCGCTGGTCAGCCAGAGCGACGACGGCGACCTTCTCGCCGGAGTGCTGGAGCGCATGGGCCTCGAAACCGCGCGCGGCTCCAGTTCGCGCGGCGGGGTGAAGGCGCTTCTCGCCGCCGCCCGGCGCATGCGCGAGGCCGGTCTGTGCGGCTGCGTGACCGTGGACGGCCCGCGCGGTCCGCGCCACGAGGTCAAGGAAGGCGCGATCTTCCTCGCCAGCCGGGCCGACGCGCCCATCGTGCCCATCCGCCTGTTCATGGAGCGGCGGAAACTCTTCAAGAGCTGGGACCGGTTCCAGCTTCCCCTGCCGTTCAGCCGGGTGACGATGGTGTGCGGCGACGCCTACCGCGTCGAGTGCGACGTCCGCGATCCCGAAGCCGTGACCCGCGAGTGCCGCCGTCTTGAGGACATCCTCAACGGCCTGACGCCCCCGGAGACGAAGCCCGAGCCCTCGGCGTTCCGGCGTCTCGGAGCCTTTCTGTCCGATACGGCGTGCCGTGCCAGCTACGGACTTGCCCGGCTGCTCGCCAAACTCGGCTTTCCCGGCATCCATTCCTTCGGCAAGGGGCTGGGGGCGGCGTTCTGGGCCTGCCTGCCGTCCCGCCGCCGTCTCGCCGCCGGCAACATCGCCTCGCATCTCGATCTGTCCCGCTCTACGGCGGAGTCGCTGGCCCGCTCCAGCTTCACGCACAACGCCCGCTCGTTTCTCGAAGCCGTGCTCGCGCCGGATTTCGGTCTGGACCACCCGTTGCTCGACGTCGAGCGGCCCGATCTGCTGGAACGTCTCAAGCGCGGCGAGCGTCCCACCGTCATCACGACGGGGCATTTCGGCGCGTGGGAACTGCTTGCCAGTCTGCTCGGGGACGTTTCCGACCATCCCCGCGTGACCGTGGTGCGGACGTACAGGAACAAGGTGTTGCATTACGTTTCCACCCGCCTGCGTTCCAGCCGGGGGATCGAGGTCTTCGGGCACCGCGAAGCCGCGTTCCCGGTTCTGCGCGCGTTGCGCAAAAACGGCTACGCCGCTTTTCTCGCGGACCACAACACCAGCCGGAGCGAGGCGGTCTTTCTGCCCTTCCTCGGCGAAGAGGCAGCGGTCAACAAAGGGCCGGCGGTGCTCGCCGTGCGCGGCAAGGCGTTGGTCTGGCCCATCTATCTGATGCGCGACGGGGACCGCTACCGCCTGATCATCGAGGAGCCGCTGGACACGCTCCGTCTTGAAGGCGATGCCGACGCCAAGACGCTGGCGGTCGCCGAGTTCTACACCGACTCCATCGGGCGCATGGTTCGCCGCGCGCCCGATCAGTGGTTCTGGATGCACAACCGCTGGAAGACCAAGCGGGTGATGGACGACTGAGGAAAAATTGGAGGGGGGAGGGGGAAACTTTCTAGAGAAAGTTTCCCCCTCCCCCCTCCAAACCTCCCCCCTTCCTCTTCAAAGATTTTTGTAAACGGGGCGGATGGCGCTTGCGGCGGGATGATGGTCCGAACCCTGCCGGAAGTTTCCCGGTGACGCCTTTTTCGTATTTTGGGCGCATTTTTTTGCAGCTATTTGAGTCTGTTGGCAAACGGGAAAGGGAACTTCCCCGCGTGCGACAGGACGCCCGAACAAGGAAGCGGTTCCGTGTCCGGCTTGTGCCGGATGCGGAACCGCTTTCTTGTTCGGGCGTTGTGCCGGGGTCCGGGGGGCGGCTCGCCCCCCGGCGGGTGCAGGGCGGCGCCCTGCCCGCCGGAGGCGTTTAGTCGTTCAACCGCAGGTCGGTGATGCGCTTGGCCTTGGAGAAGGTGCGCGGCAGGGTGCCGGGATCGACGATTTCGACGTTGATGCGGGCCATGATGCGCTTGTGCATCTCTTCGCCGATGGCGCGGGCCAGCCCGGCGTCGCTGTCGGCGCTGACGCCCGCCTGACGTTCCACGCGCAGGCGCATGTAGTCGAGCCCTTCGGAACGAGTCAGCTCGACGTGGTACTCGCCGCCCACGTCGGGGTGGAGATTCAGCACGTCGGCGATCTGGCCGGGATAGATGTTTACGCCCCGGAAGATGATCATGTCGTCCGAACGGCCCCGGATGTGCCCGTGGCGCGGAATCGCCCGACCGCAGGGGCAGGGCTCGGGGATGAGGCGGCTGAGGTCGTGCGTGCGGTAGCGGATGAGCGGCACCGCTTCCTTGGACAGCGAGGTCACCACCATTTCGCCCACTTCGCCTTCGGGAACGGGCTGGAGCGTGTGCGGATCGATGATTTCGATGTAGAAGAGGTCCGCCCAGTAGTGGATGCCTTCCCCGACTTCGCAGTTCAACCCCGTGCCGGGGCCGTACATCTCGGTCATGCCCGCGATGTCGTAACTGGCTTCGAGACCGAGCTTTTCGGTAAAGCTCTGGCGCATCTTGAGGCTGTGCGGCTCGGAACCGAAAATGATTTTCTTGAGGGCGATCTTGTCGCGCAGGTTGTGGCGTTCCACTTCTTCGGCCAGCAGCAGGGCCATCGAGGAGGTGCAGCCGATGCAGGTGGTCTGCATGTCCACGAGAAGCTGGAGCTGCATGTCGAGATTGCCGGGGCCGACCGGAATGGTCAGCGCGCCGAACCGTTCGCTCCCGAGCTGGAAGCCCGCCCCGGCGGTCCACAGGCCGTAGCCCACCGCGATCTGCATGCGGTCTTCCGTGGTCAGTCCGGCGAGTTCGTAGCAGCGGGCCATCTGGAGCGCGAAGGTGTCCACGTCCTTCTGGGTATAGGCGAGGATCTTGCGTTTGCCGGTGGTGCCGGACGAGGCGTGCACGCGCACCACCTCGGACGGGTCCACGCAGAGCAGGGGCAGGGGGTAGCCGTCGCGCAGGTCGGTCACGTCCGAGAAGGGCAGGCGGCGCACGTCGTCGAACGTTTTGATGTCCTCGCCGGAGCTGATGCCCGCGGCGGTGAGCTTGGCGCGGTACTGGGGACTTTTCATGGCCTGCCGCACCGACCATCGAATCCCGGAGAGCTGGTGCTCGGCAAGAAAATCGGCGGGAAGATGGGGAAGAAAACGAGGCTTGGCAGGTGACATGGCGTCTCTCCAGCAGGGGGCGGCAACGGCGTGCCGGTTGTCTTTTCGACGGTAAACAGCTAGTGTCCGCTGTATCCGAACAAACGAAAACTTGCTATTTAGCAGAAAATATTTTGGAGGGAAAGTACATGCGCGTACTCATCATCGGGTCCGGCGGGCGTGAGCATGCCCTGTCCTGGAAGATCGCCAGAGGCGGAAAAGCCGAACGAATCTACTGCGCTCCCGGCAACGGCGGCACCGCGCAGGAAGGCGAAAACATTCCCCTCAAGGACAGCGACGTGGCCGGTCTGGTGGCTTTCGCCAAAGAGAACGCCATTGATTTCGTGATTCCCGGACCGGAGCTTCCCCTCACCCTCGGCGTGGTGGACGCCATGCGTCAGGCGGGAGTCCGCTGTTTCGGCCCGAGCCAGTGGTGCGCGCAGCTTGAGGGCAGCAAGGCTTTCGCCAAGGACATCATGCAGAAGGCCGGAGTGCCCACGGCGGCCTGCGGCGTGTTCACCGAGCTGGAAGCCGCCAGAGCCTTCGTGGAAGAGAAGGGCGCGCCCATCGTCATCAAGGCCGACGGCCTCGCGGCGGGCAAGGGCGTGATCGTGGCCCAGACCAGGGAAGAGGCGCTCGACGCGCTCGACCGGATCATGGGCGGCGTGTTCGGCGAAGCCGGAAGCCGGGTGGTCATCGAGGAATTTCTGGTCGGTGAGGAAGTGTCCCTGCTGGCCTTCTGTGACGGAACCACGGCCTTGCCGCTGCCTTCGGCGCAGGACCACAAGGCCGTCTTCGACGGCGACACCGGCCCCAACACCGGCGGCATGGGCGCGTACAGCCCCGCTCCCATCCTGCCCGACACCGATCTCGAAAAGATGGCGGACCTCGCCATCCGTCCGATCCTCAAGGAAATGGCCCGTCAGGGACATCCGTTCACCGGTATCCTGTACGCCGGGCTCATGATGACCGAGGACGGCCCGAAAGTGCTTGAATACAACGTCCGCTTCGGAGATCCGGAATGCCAGCCCCTGCTTATGCGTCTTGAGAGCGACCTGCTCGACGTCATGGGGGCCTGCATCGACGGACGGCTCGCCGACGTGAAGCTGGCCCTCCGGCCCGAATCCGCGCTCGGCGTGGTGATCGCCGCCGAAGGCTATCCCGGCGACTATCCGAAGGGAATGGAAATCAAGGGAATCGACGTCGTGGACGCGCTGCCGGACACCAAGGTGTTTCAGGCGGGCACGAAGCGCGAAGGTTCCCGGACGCTGTCCAGCGGCGGTCGCGTGCTGTGCGTGACCGCGCTCGGCAATGGGCTCGTCGAGGCCCAGAAGCGCGCGTATGAAGCTGTCGCGAAAATCGACATGGACAAGAGCCAGCACCGCTCCGACATCGGTGCGAAGGGCTTGAGGAGACTGTAGTATGGAAAAAGCCAAGGTTGTCGTGCTCATGGGTTCCGCATCCGATGAGCCCACCGTCGCCCCCTGTGCCGATATCCTGAAGAAGCTCGGGATTCCGTTCTGCTTCACGGTGAGCTCCGCTCACCGTACGCCGGAACGCACCGCCGAGCTCGTGGATTCGTTTGAAGCGGCGGGTTGTGAAGTCTTCATCTGCGCCGCGGGCCTTGCCGCCCATCTCGCGGGCGCCGTCGCCGCGCGCACGATGAAACCCGTCATCGGCATTCCCGTCGCGGCCTCTCCGCTCGGGGGCATGGACGCGCTGCTCTCCACCGTGCAGATGCCTCCCGGATTCCCCGTCGCCACCGTCGCCCTCGACAAGGCCGGAGCCCGGAACGCCGCATGGCTGGCCGCGCAGATTCTTGCGCTTCACGATCCTGATCTCGCCCACCGCATCCGCATTTCGCGTGATCGCTTCAAGGCCGACGTGATTGCCGCCGGTGCCACGATGGAACAGAAATACTGTACTGATTGACCGTGCGGAGGGAATGGGCAGCCCGCCCATTCCCTTTCCCACGGAATCTCCTCCACCTCGACTTCCGTACCGCTTCTCAAAGGGACGTTTTCGGCTGCATGCCGTCGGCGCCGGGGCGGCACGTTACGGACATCCCCTCCCTATGACCGAACAACTTTCTTTTCTCCAGAGGTTCCGCAAGACCGTGATCGGGGAATACGCCGAAGCGCTCATCTGGGCGATCGCGCTGGCTCTGGTGCTGACGACGTTCGTCGTGCAGGCGTTCAAGATCCCTTCCGGCTCCATGCTGGAGACGCTCCAGATCGGGGATCATCTGCTGGTCAACAAGTTCCTGTACGGCCTGCGGAATCCCTTCAACGACGACTATCTGATCCGGGGCGTGGAGCCCAGTGTCGGGGACATCATCGTCTTCCGCTATCCCAAGGATCGGAGCCTCGACTACATCAAGCGCATCGTGGGCGTGCCCGGCGACACGCTGGAAATGCGGAACAAGGTTCTGTTCCGCAACGGCGTCGAGGTGAAGGAGCCGTACACCCAACATTCGCAGCCGCTCGTCATGATCCCCGGCCGCGACAACTGGGGGCCGATCACCGTGCCCGAAGACAAGTTCTTCGCGCTCGGCGACAACCGCGACGACTCCGCCGACTCCCGCTTCTGGGGCTTCCTCGACCGCAAGGACATCCGGGGCAAGGCGTGGCGCATCTACTGGTCCGCCGAGGGCCTCAGCAACATCCGCCTGAACCGGATCGGGAAATTGGTGGAATAGAAGATTGGGGAGGGGAAGGGGAAACTTTCTTCAGAAAGTTTCCCCTTCCCCTCCCCAAACCCCACCCCTTTCCCTTCAAAGACTT
>CAUHBW010000136.1 GCA_959604115.1 uncultured Bilophila sp.
ATCTTCAACAGAGCTATCTTCAGCCTCTTCGCCTTCGGGGAAGTATGGGAACAGGGATTCGATAAGCGCAAAAGTCTTTGGAAGAGGAGGGAAGGGGGTCCGGGGGGAGGGAGGAGAAATCTTTTCTTAAGAAAAGTTTCTCCTCCCTTCCCCCGATAAGACACCCAAAGCGAGGCAACTCATGCACTACGACGTACTCATTATCGGCGGCGGCCCCGGCGGCACGACGGCGGCGAAGGAACTGGCGGCGGGCGGCAAACGGGTCGCGATCATCGAGGACAAGCACTGGGGCGGCACCTGCCTGAACTGCGGCTGCATCCCCACCAAGATGCTGCTCGGCGCAACGGCTCCGCTCGCCATGCTCAAGGCGCAGGAACGCCTGCGGACCATGAAGGGTTCCATCGACATCGACTACAAGGCGTTGCAGACCCGCGTGGGCCGCTTCCTCAAAGGATCGAGCCAGACCCTCGCCAAGGCCCTGACCGCCGCCGGCACCACGCTGTATCAGGGACGCGGCGTCATCGCCGGAAAGGGACAGGTCGCGGTCCGCTCCGAAGCGGGCGAAGAGATGTTGACGGCTGACAACATCATCCTGTCCTGCGGTTCGTCCAGCGCGTCCTTCCCCGGACTGGCTCCCGACGGCGACGCCGTGCTCGACAGCACCGGCATCCTGAACCTTCCCGAGGTGCCGGAAAGCCTGATCATCGTGGGCGCGGGGGCCATCGGCCTCGAACTCGGCGACTTCTTCGGCCTGATGGGCACCAAGGTGACCATCGTGGAGGCCGCGCCGCACATCGCGCCTACGGAAGACGCCGATATTGCGAAGGAACTGGACCGTACGCTCGGCAAGGCGGGCCGCACCTGCATCGCGGGCGTGATGGCGAAATCGCTGGTCACCAGGGACGGACAGGCCGAACTGACGCTCGGCGACGGACGCGTGCTGACCGCCTCCAGGGCGTTGGTCGCCGTGGGCCGGACCCCGAACACCGCCGGACTCGACTGCGAAAAGGCGGGCTGCGCGCTGAAACGCCGGGGCTTCGTGGACGTGGACGAACATTTGCTGGCCGCCGAAGGCGTGTACGCCATCGGCGATGTGAACGGGCTCACCCTGCTGGCCCATGCCGCCGATCATCAGGGCGCGTACGTCGCCCGCCGCATTCTGGGGCAGGAACACGGCGCGTACGTGCCCGGCCCGGTGCCGTCCTGCATCTACGGCAGCACCGAGGTCATGCGCGTCGGACAGACCGCCAAGGCGTTGCTCGCCGCCGGAAAGGCCGTCTCCGTGTCGCAGGTTCCGCTGACCCTGAATCCCATCGCGCAGGCCGCGGGCGCTTCCGGCGGCTTCGTCAAGGTGGTCTGGGACGGCGACGCCATCGCAGGCATCGCCGCCATCGGGCACGGCGTCTCCCATCTCGTCACCGTGGCGCAACTGCTCATGGTCGGCGGCTACGTCCCCGAAAAGCTGCACGAAGTCATGTTCGGACATCCCACGCTGGACGAAATCGTCCCCGCCGCCATCCGCGCTCCCCGCGTAACCGTGACCGAAGCGTAACAAATCTTCAAGGAGAAGACAGATGAGCCTCACCTATCCCGACGACCGCACGTACCATGCCGAACACCTGTGGGCCAAGTCCGAAGCCGACGGCACCATGCTCGTGGGCATTACCGACTACGCGCAGGATCAGCTCGGCGGCGTCATCTTCGTGGACCTCCCCGCCGTGGGCGATCACTTCAAACAGGGCGTGTCCTGCGCCTCCATCGAATCCGTGAAGATCACCTCCGACGCGATCATCCCGATCTCCGGCGAGATCGTGGCGATCAACGACGGCCTCGCCGACACCCCGGAACTGCTCAACGACGATCCCTACGGCAAGGGCTGGCTCGTCCGCGTCAAACCCGACGACGCCGATGAAGGCGGACGCATTTCCGCCGCCGACTACGCCAAGCTCGTCGGCTGATCGTTTCGGAAAACCGGCTGACCTCCTCACAAAAAGGGCGGAATGGACATGGTTCCCATCCCGCCCTTTTGATTGGGCATTGAACGGTTTCCGCACGAAAGGCTAAAAGGCGGCCTCGTACAGCGCGGCGATCTCCTCCGGCGAGGCAAGGCGCGGATTGTTGTCCGGGCTGCCGCTGGCGATGGCCTCGCGCACCATCGTGGGCAACTGCGCGTCGAACGCCTCGCGGGACAGCAGATCCCGGAGTCTGGGAATGCGCAAGTCCCGCACGAGACCGCGCACGGTTTCAAGCCCGGCGCGGGCCGCCTCCAGCGATTCGAGGCCGTCCGCATCGGCCCCCATCGCCCGAGCCAGACGCGCATACAGCTCCGGCGCGCCGGGCAAGGAAAAGTCCATGACCGTTTCCAGCAGGACCGCGTTGCTCACGCCGTGGGGAACCCCGAACTTGGCTCCGAGCGGGCGGGCCATGCCGTGCACCAGCCCCACGGAACTGTTGGTGAAGGCGATTCCCGCCTCCAGCGAGCCGAGCAGGCACTCCCGCCGCGCCTCGGCGTGATCGGGCGTCGTGAAGGCCACGGGCAGGAACCGCGCCAGCCGTCCGGCGGCCCGCAACGAAAACTCGATGGTCAGCCCGGTGGCTTTGCGGGAAACGCAGGATTCGATGGCGTGGGTGAGCGCGTCCACGCCGGTGGCGGCGGTCAGCGCGGGAGGCATGCCGAAGGTCAGTTCCGGATCGAGGATGGCCGCTTCCGGCATGAGGTACAGGGAAATCACGAGCAGCTTTTCATGAGCCGCCGTATCGGTAATGATCGTGGTACCGGAAACCTCGCTCCCCGAACCCGCCGTGGTCGGAATCGCGAGGATCGGAACGCCCGGTTTCGGCACCCGGCCCACGCCCCGGTAGTCCCGGATATGCCCGCCGTTGGCGTACAGCAGGCTGACCGCCTTGGCGACGTCGATGGGACCGCCGCCCCCGCAGGCCACGATGGTCCCGCACCCTTCGCGCCGGAACAGCGCCAACGCCTCGTCCACATGGCGATCCGTGGGTTCCGAGTCGATGTCCGAATAGATCGGACCCAGCAGTCCCGCCTCGCGCAGCGACCTGAGTACGGGCTCGACCGTGCCCGAACGACGCAGATACGGACCGGTAACAACTAGTGCGCGCCCCCTGCCCCACTGCGCGGCGAGCGCGCCGGTTTCGGAAGCCTTGCCTTCCCCGAAGGCGATGCACCGGGGCGAAAAACAGTTCCAGCTCGGCATGAAGCCACCTCGCTCGGTTAGGGTGTCCGAAAAAAACGCTCAAACGGGAAACAGCAGCCGCACCAGCAGCCCGCCCTCGGGACGGTTGGCCAGAACCACATGTCCGCCGCTTTCCCGTACGAGATTGCTGACGATGGACAGGCCGAGCCCGTGCCCGCCCGTGCCCGGATTCCGGGACGTTTCAAGCCGCACGTAAGGTTCCAGCACGAGTTCGAGCTTGTCTTCGGGAATGCCCGGCCCGTCGTCCGTGAAGTCGATGTGCAGCCATGTCCTGTCCCGCCCCTTTTCCTGATAGACGCGGATGTCCGCCCTGTCGGCATAGCGCAGGGCGTTGTCCACCACGTTCTCGAAACAGCTTCTGAGGCGATCGGGCCAGCTCATGAGCACCGCATCCGTGTCCCCGGCGAGGGAGACGGGCTGCCCGATGCCCTGCCTGTCCTCCACAAGCGCCCGCAGAAGCGGCATGACCGGAACCGGATGCCGCACTTCGTCCTTGCTCCGCGTGCTCCTGAGAAACGTGATGGTTTCGTTGAGCGTGTTCTTGAGGTCGTCCACGTCGGCGCAGAGCTTTTCCCGCAGTTCGTCCTGCTCCACCTGTTCGAGCCGCAGCCGAAGCCGCGTGAGCGGAGTGCGCAGATCGTGCGAGAACGAGGTCAGGAACCGTTCGCGCTCCACAAAGGCCTGTCGGATGTTTCGGAACAGGCGGTTGAACGCCGCCGAGGCCTCCCGCACCTCCACCGGCCCGACATCGACCCGGAGCGGCTCCACGTCCTTGTCCTTGGCGAAGCGTTCCGTGGCCGCCACCAGTTCCCGCAAAGGCCGCAGCAGACACTGCAACGCCAGCGCCACCCCGCCGATGACGAGAAAAAACTCCAGCGCGATGGAGGACAACACCACCCACAGCCGGTTTTGCGGCATGATGTCCACACGGTGGACGGCGTATATCCAGACGCCGTCGGGCCGCTCAAGGGCGATTTCCGCCCGCATGTAGCGGTGGGTCAGAAACGGGGCGAGGTCGGCGTACCAGCGTTTCGCCTCCGGATCGGAAGGCGGGACGGAAAAGACCTGAATCCGCGCGGAAAGGGCCGCGTAGGGAATCCCTTCCTGACGCAACGCCTGCTCCAGCCGTTCCCGCAGGCCCTGCGAATACGCGCCCTCCGTCCTGACTCCGGGGTCTTCCCGCGAAACATGGATGGAAAACACGTCGTCGTGAGGATTGAACAGGCCGTCCCGCTGCGGAATCACGGGGAGCTTGTCCAGCAGCCGGATATGGGTCAGGAACAGGCGGCTCTCGTTGAACGTCACCGTGCGGAACAGGGCCTGATTCTTCCAGTAGTTGGTCAGAGGGAAGACCAGCGCCCAGAACAGGAGCAGGCTGATCACGCTGATCAGGAAGAACCGCCCGAAAAGCGTTCCGGGAAGCAGACGGGAGACGTTCACGCGTGCTCCACGTCGACGGAGAGCATGTAGCCGCCGCCCCGCACGGTCTTGATGATCCGGGTCGTGCCCGTGTCCCTGAGCATGGCGCGCAGACGGCTCACCTGAATGTCCACGCTGCGGTCGAACACGTCAGCGTCCCGCCCCTGCGTCTGGCGAAGCAGGTATTCGCGGCTCAGGACGGCGAAGGGCGCATCGAGAAAAACCATAAGCAGGCGGTACAGGGCGTCGCTGAGGGTGATCCGCTCGTCGTCGCGCGACAGCTCGCGGGAACGGACGTTGAGAGTCCAGCCCGCGAAGGTCCGCAGGTCCGACTGGGGAGCCGCAGCCTCGGACGTCCGCCGGAGCACGGTTCGGATGCGGGCCAGCAGTTCCCGGGGATCGAAGGGCTTGACCACGTAGTCGTCGGCCCCCAGTTCCAGCCCGACCACCCGATCGGTGGAGCTGTCCAGCGCGGTCAGGAAAATGACCGGAATCGAAGAAGCGCTCCGCAGGCGTCGGCACAGGCTCAGGCCGTCCTCGCCGGGAAGCATGATGTCCAGAATGATCAAATCGAAACGCGCGTGTTCCAGCTTGTCGAACAGGCTCGTCCCGTCCGCCGCCGTCTCCACGTCCATGTCGTAACGGGCGAGATAGGCGGAAAGCAGTTCGCGGATGTCGGCGTCGTCGTCAACGACCAGAAGACGGGTTTGCGCCACGGTTCCCCTCCCGAAAAAAGCCGCCGGAAGACCGCCCCCGGCTTGAGGCGGAGGCCCCCTCCGGCCTCCGTTTCAAACATGCCCCACTTGCGGGTAAAAGAAAAGGAGAGGCGCACCTCTCCTTTCCGGCTTCCGCATTACTTGCAGATGCCGCAGGTCTGAAAATCATGATGGGGGCCGTCGGGATGCTGGGAAATGTCCTTTCCCGCGCCCTCCCAGTCGATGACGCCGGGCCGCTTCCCGGTCTGCGGATCGATCGGGTATTTGCCCATGTCGCCGGTGGACCCGAGGGAAACCCCGGACGAGCTGTTCATCAGCTTGCCCGTGTTGTCCGCGAACGCCGCCCCGGCGGAAAGACTCAGAACCATGGCCCCTACCAGTATCATACAACTCATCTTCAACATTGTGTTCTCCTTTGCGACGCAGTATCGCGCCACAGGAAGAACACTAGCCCTCGAATGTTTCCTCAGCATGTGGTGAACGCAGCGGTTTGTAACAGAACGTATCCGGCCTGATCTGATAAACAGGACAACAGATATTCTAACAATACAAAGGCATTATTCTCCAGCGGAGAAGTCCCGGAGCCCTAGTGCTCGTGCGGATTGCCGCCGAGCGGATGCACGTGGAAATGCGCGTGCGCCAGCGAGGGCGCGGCATCCGTCAGGCGTCCGTCCACGACGGTCAGGTATTCCGAGGAGGTTTCCGCCAAAAAATCCCAGTCGTGCGAAATGATGATCCGGGCCGTGGGAATGGTTTTGAGCACGCCGATGATCCGTTGCCGCGCCTCGGGGTCCAGTCCGTTGGTCGGCTCGTCGAGCAACAGGGCCTCGGGTTCCATCGCCAGCACGGTCGCCAGCGACACCAGCTTCTTTTCCCCGCCGGACAGGCGGTGCGTCAGCCGGTTCTCGAACCCGCCGAGGCCAAGCCGTTCCAGCGTCGCGACGGCGCGGTCGCGGGCTTCGTCCTGCGAAAGCCCCAGATTGAGCGGCCCGAAAGCCACATCCTCCAGCACGGTGGGACAGAACAGCTGATCCTCGGCGTGCTGCAACACCAGCCCGACCTTGCAGCGCAGTTCCCGGAAATCCTTTTCGGACGCCACCGGCCTGCCGTGAAACGCGATCCGGCCCGCCTGCGGCTTCGCCAGCCCCATGATCAGGCGGAAAAACGTCGTCTTGCCGCTGCCGTTCGGACCGTACAGGCCGATCCGGCGGCCGGGATGCAGGGCGAAGGACATGTCCTCGAAAACCCGTCGTCCGCCGGGGTAGGCGAACGAAAGATGCTCCAGCGCGAAAAGGGGCGAATCATCCACGGAAAAACTCCAGATACAGATCAAAAGCGACGAGTCCGGCCATGCCCGCGAACGCCGCCACGGCGAACACGGCGTCGCGGGCCGTCGCCCGAAACGCGGTCACGGACTGGAACCGCCCGGAAAAACCGCGCAGCAGCATGGCTTCGTACACCCGGATGGAACGGTCGAAACTCTGCACGAAAACCATGCCCAGCATGTTGCCGATGGCCCGATAGGTGTGCCTGTTCGTTTTGGGGACGAAGCCCCGCAGGCGCGCCGCCACGTGCAGCTTGTGCCATTCCTCGGCGATGACGTGCAGGTAACGGTACGTGAACAGAAACAGAAATACGAGTTTGGACGGAAAACGCAGCCGTTCCAGCGCGTAGCCGACGGTGGGCGAATCCATCGTCGCCACCAGCGCGAGAAAGGCGAGCACAATGGCGTTGGCCTTGACGGTCACGAGCAGGGCCAGCCGCACGCCCTGCCGGGTGATCTCCAGCGGCCCCCACGCGGCCAGCGCGTCGCCGGGCACGGAAAACGGGACCGTGAGCCAGAGAAACAGAATGAAGACGTTGACCGCCGCCAGCCGCCGAAGGACGGCCCCCATCGGCGGTTTGCTCAGGACAAGCAGCAGCGACGCCATGCCCAGCCCGACGCAGGCGGCCTCGGGACGGCGCACCGTCGCCAGACAGACGGCGCACACGAAGGCTGCCGCCAGACGGATTCTGGGGTCCAGCGCATGCACCCATGACCGGCCCCGGGCGAACGGTTCGTCGAACATCAGCCGCGACGCCTGCAATACGCCGCCACGCCGACCAGACCGAAAATCCAGCCGATGCCTCCGATGATGTCCCGAAGGCTCGGGCCCGCTTCGACCTGCTCCGCGAGCAGATGCTTGATGGGAGACAGCTTGGCGTCGAGCGCGGCGTTGACGATACGCTCGACCTCTTCGGGCGTCGCGCCGCCGGAAACGGCGGGCGTTCCGGCGGGGACCGCGGCGACGGAAACCGCCTCGACCACCGGCTCGGACGCGGGGACGGGCGCGCCGGAGGCCACGGGAGCTGAAGTACCGGAGGCCACGGTTGCGGCCTTGAGTTCTTCGGCGGCGACGGTCCACTCGTTCTGATGGCCTTCCCCGGCGATGATGCGGACGGTCAGGTCGTGTCCGGCGTCGCGGATGGCTTCCGTCACCGGGAAGCGGAACACGCCGCCGTCGTCCGTGGTTCCCTGCACCAACTTGTCGCCGGTAGCCGCGTCGAACACCTCGACGGTCCCTCGCCTGACCTTCTGGCTCCTGTTGAAACCGCACTCCACCTGAATCTCCCCGCCGTCCACATAGGCGAAGATGTTGACGCGATGCGCCGCCGCGAGCGGAGCCGACGCGAACAGGAGGCACAGGGACAGGCACAAAAGACGAAACATACGCATACGGCGTTCCTTACTTGGAGAATTGCAGGATTTCCGGGCGGACTCTGGCGATGAAGGATACCGCCAGCGCGGTGATCACGCCTTCCGCGATCATGACCGGGATATGCGCCAGAAACAGGATTTCCGCCGTGCGGAGGAATCCCTCGTCGCTGAAGCTCAGGGACAGGGCCGTCAGCAGTCCGGCTCCGGCGACGGACAACGCTCCGCAGCAAAACGCCCCGACGGCGCGCCGACGGGCGGACTTCGTCAGCATGGGCCGGAAGAGGTACGCGCAAACGACCGCCGGGAAGGCCATATTGAAGGTGTTCACGCCCAGCACGGTGATGCCGCCGTACTGGAACAGGATCGCCTGAAGCATAAGCGCGACGAAGATGGAGGGGAACGCGGCCCATCCGAGCAGCACGCCGAGCAGGCCGTTGAGGATGAGGTGAACGCTGCTCGGCCCGACGGGCACGTGAACGAGCGATCCCACAAAAAAGGTCGCCGCCAGAATCGCCACCGTCATCAGCCGATCGTAGTCCAGTTTGCGCAGTCCCACCGCGATGCCCGCCGCAGCCAGCGCCGCGCCAGCGCCGAGCACCGCCGGGGAGAGGACGCCTTCCGATATGTGCATGGTTCAACCTTCCGGTTTGAATTTTTACATTGGGGAAGGGAGGGAAACCCCTTCTGAAGAAGGGGTTTCCCTCCCTTCCCCAAACCCCATCCCTCCCTTCCCCAAGACTTTCGCCCTTATCGAATCCCTTTTCGCGGCTTTCCCCGCCGCTCCATTT
>CAUHBW010000137.1 GCA_959604115.1 uncultured Bilophila sp.
GGGAGGGAGAAACTTTCTGGAGAAAGTTTCTCCCTCCCCCCTCCAATCTTACTCGATCACAAACGCATTCGCCTCATGCGTGGCGGCGGGGATGTCGCCTTCGGCGAAGAGACGAACGACCTCAAAGGCGGCGGGAAGCTGCTTGCGAAAGGCTTCCTGCGCTTCGGGCGTGAGACGTCCGAGCACCCAGTTCACCGTGTCCGCGCCGCCGTGCGGGGAACGCCCGATGCCGAGACGCAGACGGTAGAAATCCGGCGTCCCGAGACGCTGCGTGATAGACTTGAGCCCGTTGTGCCCGGCATTGCCGCCGCCCTTCTTGAACTTCATCCGGCCCGGAGCGATGTCCAGCTCGTCGTGAACCACGAGAATATTTTCGGGAAGGAGACGGTGCCACGCCGCGAGCGGCTGCACGCACTCTCCGGAAAGATTCATGAAGGTCTGCGGCTTGGCGATCAGCCACTGGTCGGAGGAACCCGGGAGGGTCGCCTTCCACAGCTCGCAGCGGAACTTGTCGCCGGACTGGGAAGAAACGTTCCTCGCCTCGCGCAACAGTTCATCCACAAACATGAAACCCATATTGTGACGGGTCGATTCGTATTGCTTGCCCGGATTGCCCAGGCCCACGATCAGTCCGGCGACAGCCATACCAAACCTCACAAAAAACGTTTGGCCCGAAACGGGCCACAAAAAAAAGGAATCCGCTCGGATTCCTCCCCAGTCGTCGATGTCTTTTCCGCCGGACTCCGGCGGACCGTTTCGGCCTGACGCGGGCCGGGGCGGAGGCGGAAGGGGAATTCCCCTTCCGCCGGAAAGACGCGTCGCTTATTCGGCGGCTTCTTCGTTGCCGCCGGGCATCAGCACGGACACGAGGGCGTAGTTGCTGTCATAGGCAGCCTTGACGCCTTCGGGAAGCTGAACGTTGGCGATCTGGATGGTGGTGCCCACGTCCATGCCGGAGATGTCGATGGTGACCTTCGCGGGCATGTCGAGGGGCTTCGCCATGAGCTGGATCTGTTCGCGGTAGGTTTCGAGCTTGCCGCCCACCTTGGTGCCGCGGGCCACGCCCACGTATTCGACCGGCACGGTGATTTTGACGGGCTTGTCGAGATCGACGCCGTAGAAGTCGATGTGCATGAAGGTGCTCTTGATCGGGTCGCGCTGGGTCGCCCAGATCAGCACGGGGTGCGTGCCTTCGCCTTCGATGTCAAGATTGAAGACGGTGGTGCGGCCAACCTGAGAGAAAACCTTGGCGAGCGCGCGGGCGGAAACCTGCACGGCGACGTTTTCGCCATTGGCGGTGTAGAACACGCCGGGGACGAGTTCTTCCTGACGGCTGCGGCGGTTGGCGCCCTTGCCGAGACCGGCACGCTTCTGCACGGTAAGCACTTTGAGATCGGACATGGATGTTCTCCTTACCCTTCCACGACGGAGCCGTGGTGGTAGATTCGCTGTGATGGGCCGGAGTCCCCTGAGGACGCCGGAGAGGTTTCTTCCTGTTCGCCTAGAACAGCACGCTCACGGACGAACCCGTGTGGATGTTGTGGATGCTCTTGGCGAGGAGGCTGGCAACGGAAACGACCTGCAGCTTCGGGCACACGTCCAGACGGTCGCCGGACGGGATCGTGTTGGTCACGACCACCTTGGTGAACACCGAGTTGTTGAGGCGTTCGAGAGCGGGACCGGAAAGCACGCCGTGCGTGGCGCAGGCGTACACTTCGCGGGCGCCTTCGCGCAGAAGGACCTCGGCGCCGGCGCAGATCGTCCCTGCCGTGTCGATGATGTCATCCACGAGCACCGCGATCTTGCCGTCCACATCGCCGATGACGTGCGTGGCGGTCGCCTGATTGGGGCGGTCGCGGCGCTTGTCGATGATGGCGAGAGGCGCTTCGATGCGCTTGGCGAAGGAGCGGGCGCGTTCCACGCCGCCGGCGTCGGGGGAAACCACAACAATCTCGCCCTTCATGGCCATGAAGGGTTCGAGCAGCACCTGAGACGCGAACAGGTTGTCCACAGGGCAGTTGAAGAATCCCTGAATCTGGCCGGCATGCAGGTCCACGGTCACCACGCGGTTGGCGCCGGCGGTGGACAGGAAGTCCGCCACGAGCTTGGCGCTGATGGGCGCGCGCGGGCTGACCTTGCGGTCCTGGCGGGCGTAGCCGTAATAGGGGATAACAGCGGTGATGCGGCCCGCGCTGGCGCGCTTGAGCGCGTCGAGCATGAGGCAGAGCTGCATCAGGTTGAAGTTCACGGGCGCGCAGGTCGGCTGAATGACGAACACGTCGTCGCCGCGGACGCTGCTGCTGATTTCGATGCGGCTTTCGCCGTCGCTGAACTTCTCACACAGGGCAGGGGTCAACTGGCAGCCGAGATGTTCGCAAATGGCCTGAGCCAGAGGCGCGTTGGCAGTGCCAGTCAGAATTTTGAGATCGCCGTACATAAGGGAGGCCTTCCGGTTGAGAAACCTCTAAAGCGCAAAAAAATGGCTGGGGCGGAAGGACTTGAACCCTCGAATGACGGGACCAAAACCCGTTGCCTTACCTGCTTGGCTACACCCCAGCGTGACAAAGATTTCCTTGAAAGGCGGAAACCTTACAATGCGTGGCCATAGACGGCCACGTCTTCTTCCCGAAAGCCTTCCGCCGCCCTGAGGGCGACGTCCGCATCCCGGAACAGTCCGAAGAGCGAAGACCCACTGCCGCTCATCACGGCGGCGAAGGCCCCCTCCCGAAGGAGTCGTTCCCTGAGCCTGCGGAGCCGGGGGAAGGCCTCGAAGACCGGCGGCTCGAAACTGTTTTCAAGCCAGCGGATGGAGGACGTCCCGCCGAAAGGGTTCTGAGAGGCATGGGTTATAGCTCCATTGCGCTCTTCTGTCAATGGGTTGTTCCTGTCCCAGGCCGCGTAGGCCCACGGCGTGGAGACGTGTTCGCCGGGGCACAGCAGCACGAGACCGGCTCCGGCGACGCCCGCCTCCGCGAGCCATTCGGGACAGGGAACCAGCCGGTCCCCGATGCCGGTCGCCCGGCAGGGAACGTTGCACAGAAAAAAGGGCACGTCCGCGCCGACGCGCGCCGCCAGAGAAGCCAGCGTGTCCGGCGACAACGGATCGGGGGCGCGTCCGTTCAGCCAGCCGAGCAACGCCGCCGCGTCCGCGCTCCCGCCGCCGAGCCCGGCCCCGTGCGGGATGCCCTTGACGAGACGTGCCTCCACGCCCGGGCGAAAGCCGGTCGCCTCCGCAAACAGCCGGTACGCCTTGGTCAGGGTGTTGTCCGCGCAATCGATCCCCGGCGTGTCGCAGCGAAGCGTCAGCCCGCTCCCTTCGTCCGGGACGAGGCGAAGCGTGTCGTGCGGTTCGGGCAGCGGCACGAACACCGTGTCCAGTTCGTGCCAGCCGTTGGGCCGCACGCCCGTGATCCGAAGCGTGAGATTGATCTTGCATCCGACCCGAAGTTCCGTCCCGATGCCGGTGTTTCCTGAAATCGTTCCCGCTTTCATGGTTCCCCTTCCGCGCGCGGCGCGCTGTTTGTCTGCACAATTCATATATTCCGCTTTTCTTTGAGCATCTTTCAGTTACGAATGTTTGACAACCCCTGTGGAGTCGTGGCACTAAAAACCGAGTCTAACAGGTTCCTCATCCGAACAGACGGATTGCGGCGTTCACCGGATTCCGGCTTTCGGCTCGGACGACTTCGGGCTTCGGCCCAGCAACTCCAACATCCCTGAAACGAGGGGGAGGTTTCTATGGCACGCGCATGGATGAAAGCGGCTCTCGCGGGCATGGCCATCATGGCTATGACCGCTCCGGTGCATGCTGCCGACACGATCAAAATCGGCGTTCCCGGTGCTCACTCCGGCGACCTGGTTTCCTACGGTATGCCGAGCCTCAACGCGGCCCGCATCGTCGCCGAGGAATACAACGCCAAGGGCGGCATTCTGGGCAAGCAGATTGAAATCATCGCCGAAGACGACCAGTGCAAGCCCGAACTCGGCACCAACGCCGCCACCAAGGTTATCTCCGAAGGCGCGGTGGCGGTCATGGGTTCCATCTGTTCCGGCGCGACCAAGGCCGCCCTGCCGATCTACAACGACGCCAAGATCGTGTCCATTTCCCCGTCGGCCACCACGCCCGAACTGACCCAGAAGGGCGACCACCCCTATTTCTTCCGCACCATCGCCTCCGACGACGTGTCCGGCCATCTCGCCGGCTCCTTCGCCAAGGACAAGCTCGGCCTGAAAAAGGTCGCCCTGCTGCACGACAAGGGCGACTACGGTCGCGGTTTCGTCAACTACGCCCGTGAAATCCTCGAAAAGGGCGGCGTCGAGATCGTTCTTGAAGAAGGCATCACCCCCGGCGCCGTGGACTACGGCGCGGTGATCCAGAAGATCCGCAAGGCCGGAGCCGACGGCATCATCTTCGGCGGCTACCATCCCGAAGCCTCCAAGCTCGTCCAGCAGCTCGCCAAGAAGAAGGTCAAGATTCCCTTCATCGGCCCCGACGGCGTGAAGGACGAACAGTTCATCAAGGTCGCGGGCAAGAACGCCGAAGGCGTGTACGCCACCGGCCCCACCGACGTGTCCAAGCTGCCCATGAACATTCAGGCGCACGAAAACCACAAGAAGAAGTACGGGAGCGAACCCGGCGCCTTCTATGACAACGCCTATTCCGCGACCATCGCCCTGCTCGAAGCCATCAAGGCCGCCGGCGGCACCGACTCGCAGAAGATCATGGACGCCCTGCACAACAACCTTGTGGACACCCCCCTCGGCAAGATCAAGTTCGCCGCCACCGGCGACGCCGAAGGCATCGGCTTCTCCATCTATCAGGTGAAAAACGGCGATTTCGTCGAACTGAAGTAGCCATCGTCATTCCTGTTTCCGGGATTTGACGCCACACGTTCACCCTGCATCCGCCGCGGTCCGCCCGCGGGATGCAGGGTGAACCGCACGTGCGGGGCGGGCATTCCGGCGGACGGCGGTCTTCTTTCTTAAACGATTTTTCCGGGCCTCCCGCAACCGCGCACGCGGACGGGACGGGGAGCGATCCCCGGAAAGGGAGCTTTCGCCGGAGGAACCAGCGAGCAGGGCCAATGGATTTACAATATTTCGTCGAACTTTTTTGTGGCGGGCTCACCAGAGGCAGCATCTACGCGCTCATCGCGCTGGGCTACACCATGGTGTACGGGATCATCGAGCTCATCAACTTCGCCCACGGTGAAATCTACATGATCGGCGCGTTCACCGCGCTCATCGTGGCGAGCGCACTGGGCATCATGGGGTTCCCGGCGGCGGGGATCATCGTCATCGCCGCGCTGGCGGCGGTGATCTGGTGTGCTGCCTACGGCTACACCATTGAAAAAATCGCCTACCGCCCCCTACGCGGAGCGCCCCGGCTTTCGCCCCTCATCTCCGCCATCGGCGTGTCGATCTTCCTCCAGAACTACGTGAGCCTGGCCCAGACTTCCGACTTCGTGGCCTTTCCGCAGCTCATCGACGAATTCGAGTTTCTGGACCCCATCTCCCACATCATCGGCACCAGCGACTTCCTGATCATCGTCACGAGCCTCCTTACGATGATCGCGCTCACGCTGTTCATCCAGTACACGAAGATGGGCAAGGCCATGCGCGCCACGGCGCAGAACCGCAAGATGGCGATGCTGCTCGGCATCGACGCCGACCGGATCATTTCCCTGACCTTCATCATCGGCTCCTCGCTGGCCGCCATCGGCGGCGTGCTCATCGCCAACCACGTGGGCCAGGTGAACTTCTTCATCGGCTTCATCGCGGGCATCAAGGCCTTCACCGCGGCCGTGCTCGGCGGCATCGGCTCCATCCCCGGCGCCATGGTCGGCGGTCTGGTGCTCGGCCTGTGCGAAAGCTTCGCCACCGGCTACATCTCCAGCGCCTACGAGGACGCCCTCGCCTTCGCGCTGCTGGTGCTCATCCTTATCTTCCGTCCGGCGGGCATCCTCGGGAAGCCCAAGGTCCAAAAGGTCTGAGGGGGACGACATGAACGTGATTCTCAAGGCGCTCATGGTCAGCGTATGGTTCATGGCGCTCACCTTCCCGCTCGTCGTCATGAAGGTCGACGCGCTCAACAACACCATTCTGTTCCGCTGGGAAAACATGGCGACCATCGGGGTGGGGGCGTTCGTGCTCTCCATCTTCTGGCGCTGGAGCATGGAACGCAAGGCCCGCGGCGTGGTCTCCACCGGCCCGTCGCTGTTCGCCCGCACGCTTGAGCGGGTACGGCAGCCCAAGACCCGCTTCGTCTGTCTCTCGCTGGTGGCGATCCTGATGATCGTCATGCCGTTCATCAGCTCCATGTACCAGATCAACATCATGATCTCGGCGCTGATCTACATCATGCTCGGCCTCGGCCTGAACATCGTGGTCGGCCTCGCGGGCCAGCTCGTGCTCGGCTACGCGGCGTTCTACGCCGTGGGCGCGTACACCTACGGCCTGCTGAACACCTACTTCGGCCTCGGCTTCTGGGCCGTGCTGCCCGTGGGCGGCATCATGGCGGCGCTGTTCGGCCTCATGCTCGGCTTCCCGGTCCTGCGGCTCAAGGGCGACTATCTCGCCATCGTGACCCTCGGCTTCGGTGAAATCATCCGCCTCGTGCTGGAGAACTGGACCGACGTCACCAAGGGCTCCTTCGGCCTTTCCAACCTCAGCCGTCCCGACCTGTTCGGCATGGAAATGGGCGTGACCGAAGCCACGAACTACATCTACTACATCGTTCTCGGCGCGGTGGTGCTGACCATCATCGTGGTGGGACGCCTGAAAAACTCGCGCATCGGCCTTGCGTTGCAGGCGTTGCGCGAAGACGAAATCGCCTGCGAGGCCATGGGCATCGACCTGACCAAGGTGAAGCTCTCCGCCTTCGCGCTCGGCTCCTGCTGGGCCGGTTTCGCGGGGGTCATTTTCGCGGCGAAGACGACCTTCATCAACCCCGCGAGCTTCACCTTCATGGAATCGGCCATGATTCTGTCGATGGTGGTGCTCGGCGGCATGGGCTCCGTGCTCGGCGTCACCATCGCGGCGGCCATTCTGGTGCTCGCGCCCGAATACCTGCGCGCCTTCTCCGAATACCGTATGCTCCTGTTCGGCGCGGTCATGGTCATCATGATGATCTACCGTCCTCAGGGCCTCATTTCCGGTGAAAAGCGCACCTACAAGATCACGAACAAGGACAAGATCGACAGCTCCAAGTCGGCTTTCGACGCTCCTGCCCCGGGAGGTCAGGCATGAACACGCCTGTGCTTGAAGTAACCAACCTGTCCAAGAACTTCGGCGGGCTGCGCGCCCTCAACGAAGTGGACCTGACGATCAACCGACAGGAGATCGTGGCGCTCATCGGGCCCAACGGCGCGGGGAAGACCACGTTCTTCAACTGCATCACGGGCATCTACGTGCCCACCGAAGGCACGGTGCAGCTCCACCTGCCCGAGCGCAACGGCAATCCCGCGCGGTCCATGACCCTCAACGGCATGAAGCCCAACGCGATCACGCAGCTCGGCATGGCCCGCACGTTCCAGAACATCCGGCTGTTCCCGACCATGACCGTACTCGAAAACGTCATGATCGGCCGCCACTGCCGCACGAAGGCGGGCATCGCGGGCGCGGTCTTTCAGGACTCGCGCACACGGGCCGAAGAGCAGGCCACCATCGACCGCAGCTACGAACTGCTGCGCGAGGTGGGTCTGAACATGCACTACAAGGACGAGGCCCGGAACCTGCCCTACGGCGCGCAGCGGCGTCTGGAAATCGCCCGCGCGCTGGCGACGGACCCGACGGTCCTGCTGCTCGACGAACCCGCCGCGGGCATGAATCCGCAGGAAACCCTCGAACTCAAGGCGCTCATCCTGCATCTGCGGAAAGAGTTCGACCTGTCCATCCTGCTCATCGAGCACGACATGGGCATGGTGATGTCCCTTTCGGATCGCATCTACGTCATGGAATACGGCTCCCGCATCGCCATGGGCACGCCGCAGGAAGTGCGCGAGAACCCCCGCGTCATCAAGGCGTACCTTGGAGAGTCCGACCATGCTTGAGCTTCGCAACGTCAACACGTTCTACGGCAACATTCAGGCCCTGCGGGATGTGAGCATCCGTATCGACGAGGGGGAAATCGTCACGCTCATCGGGGCCAACGGCGCGGGCAAGAGCACGACGCTGATGACCATCTGCGGCGGCACGCCTCCGCGCACCGGCGAGGTGCTTTTCCGCGACAAGCCCATCCACACCCTCAAGCCCAACAAGATCGTCGCGCTCGGCATCAGTCAGGTGCCGGAAGGCCGACTGATCTTTCCCGATCTGACGGTACAGGAAAACCTCGACCTCGGGGCGTTCCTCCGCAACGACAAGGACGGCATCAAGAAGGATCTCGAGTACATCTTCGATCTGTTCCCCATTCTGGCGCAGCGTCGCCTTCAGACGGGCGGCACGCTTTCGGGCGGCGAACAGCAGATGCTCGCCATTTCCCGCGCGATCATGGCCCGTCCCACGCTGCTCCTGCTCGACGAACCGTCTCTCGGTCTCGCGCCGATCATCATCCAGCAGATTTTCTCGATCATCGAGAAGATCAACGCCGACGGCACGACCGTGTTCCTCGTGGAGCAGAACGCCAACCAGGCCCTGCGCATCGCCAACCGCGCCTACGTCATGGAGAACGGCCGCATCGTCATGGAAGACGCCGCCGACAGGCTCCTCGCCAACCCCGACGTGCAGAAGGCGTATTTGGGAATGTAGCGAACTGAAAAAGATTGGAGGGGGCGGGGGAAACTTTCTGAAGAAAGTTTCCCCCG